>CANCEQ010000069.1 GCA_947375085.1 Flavobacteriales bacterium | reverse complement strand
GAAGAACAAAATGTAACGCACATTTCAGTTGAAGTTTTACAAAAAATTTCAAACGAAAATTTAAAAGAGCGTTCAAAAGAAATACAACACGTTGAAGAAATTATCGCTGAAGCAATTTTCGAATTCAAACACTTACACAAAGTAAGAACAGTTGAAATTGCGATGCGCGAAGTTCCACAAAAAGTAAAAGAAATCAGAGATACGGCTTGTAATGAAGTGTTTAAATCTGAATTAGAATTATTGGATGACAATTCACGTGAAGTATTAGATAAAATCATTGGTTACATGGAGAAAAAATACATGAGCGTACCAATGTTAATGGCAAAAGAAATTCTACTTAAAAAATAAGCATGCAACACATCGTAATCGGATCAAGAGGAAGTGATTTAGCTTTATGGCAAGCACATCACGTTAAATCTCAATTGGAAAATTTAGGTTGTTCAGTTGAAATTAAAATCATTGTTACTCAAGGTGATGCAATTCAAGATTTAAGCTTTGATAAATTAGAAGGTAAAGGATTTTTCACAAAAGAAATTGAAGTGGCATTGATGAATAAATCAATTGATTTAGCTGTTCATTCGCACAAAGATTTAGAGACAAATCCTCCTGCAGGATTAATTGTTGCTTGTGTTTCTGAAAGAGAAAATCCTGCTGATTTATTGTTGATTGCAAAATCTGCTGTTGATACAAATAACGAATGGAATTTAAAATCGAATGCCATTGTTGGGACTTCTTCTGCGAGAAGAAAATCACAAGTGGTTCGTTTTAGAGACGATGTTGAAATAAAAGATTTAAGAGGAAATGTTCCGACTCGAATTCAAAAATTAAGAGACGGACATTACGATGCGATATTATTAGCGAAAGCTGGAGTTGACCGTTTACAAATAGATTTAAGTGAATTTGAAGTGGTGGTTTTAAATCCGAAAGCCTTCGTTCCTGCACCTGCACAAGGTGTTTTAGCTTTACAAATTCGTGAAGAAGACACTGCTCTTTTCGATACACTTCAAAAAATGAATCATCCAGAAGTAGCAAGAAGAATTGCTGTTGAACGTAAAGTTCTAAACTTAATGGAAGGTGGTTGTCAATTACCTTTAGGAGTTTACTGCGATGATAACGATATCGTTTATGTTTCTCACTCTGATGATTGGACTCAAGGTTCTGCTTGGTACGAATACGATGCAGAAGATTTAGACGGTTTAGCTGAATACATCGTTGAAGATATTACAGTTGGATTCTCTGACGAGGAAGAATAAAAGTTAATTTATCTTCCCCCTTTGGAGGGGGATGACTGAGTTTATCGAAGTCGGGGGAGGAAAAGAATATTTTTAAAATTGTTTCTAAAATAAGAATTTAATATCTTTGTAATACACGGACAAATTATAAACTCATGAAACAAATTTCACTTACTTTAAGCGATAATGAATTTGATAAATTTATGGGTTTATTAAAATCATTTAAATCTGCTAAAAATATTGAATCAAAACAAATAGAAGAAGACAACGAAGGTTTATTCGGTTTGACTGATGATCATAAAAAAATTCTTGATGAAAGAAGAGCTAAACATCTTAGCGGTGAAAGTAAATCTTATACTTTAGAAGAAGTAAAAGCAAGGGCAAGAGCTTCTAGAAATCAATAAACTCTTCTCAATGAGAAAAAAGTACGAGTTAATCTTTAAACCTGAAGCCGAATTAGAAATCAACGAATCCTTTAATTATTATGAGGATCAATTAGAAGGATTAGGAGAACGTTTTTTAAATGAGCTTGATAAAGTAATCAATTCAATACTAAAAACTCCGAACGGATTTCAAAAGTTTTATAATTACAGACAAATTCCTTTCGATATTTTTCCATTTGTTCTTATTTATGAAATTGATAATACATCACTTATAATATATGCAGTTTTCAAAACACCTCAGGATCCAAATAAGAAAATAAGATAAGTATTTATGTCAACTAAACTTTTCATATCTAAAAACGTAAACGAAATTGAGCAATTAATCAACTTCGCTCAAGAAAAGGATATTGAACTTCTAGCCCATTCATTTTTACAATTCGAAGCAATTCCATTTAAAATCGAATCTTCTTACGATGCCATTTTTTTTGGAAGTCCCAGAGCTGTTGATTTTTTTCTCCAACAAGAGAAATTAGATTCCTCCGTTTTTATTGGGTGTGTAGGAGAAATCACCGCTCAATCATTACAAGACAAAGGATATACACCCCATTTCATCGGGAAATCAGCAGGAGACACTTCTAAAATTGGGTTAGAATTTAAAGAAGTAGTACAAGACAAAAAAGTCTTATTTCCACAATCTTCTATCTCTCATCGATCCATTGCATCACTATTTCCTCCAGATCAAAAAGAAGAAATAAGTATTTATAAAACAGTCACTTATCCTAAATCTATTCCAAGTTGTGATTACTATGTTTTCACGAGTCCTTCCAATGTAGATGGATTCCTAATCGAAAATCAATTTCCTTTAGATGCTAAAATAATCGCTTGGGGAAAAACAACCTGCAATTATTTGTTAGAAAAACATCAAAAAGTAGAACATACACTTATAAATTCTACAGTTGATGAATTAATTGAATACTGTAAATCAGTGCTTTAAATTTTTATTTACTTCTGAAGTAACTTTTATCCAACTTACGACACTTACTATTTGAAGACCAATTCAAAAAAGAATGCCGAAAAATAAACAAGAAAAATTTCTAAAACTCTATGAACCGATTCATGATAGGTTCGAACGCTTCTGCAGGGCGAGGGTTTATGGAAATATGGATTATCAGGATTTAATGAATGATACCCTACTTGTTGCTTTTGAAAAATTTGAAACGTTAAAATCAGAGAAAGCATTCTTGTCATTTCTTTTTGGAATAAGTGTTCGTTTATTAGCTAATAACAATAAAAAGAAAAAAGAAGGGGAATTAACACAGAATGAATCATTTGTACATCTTACCGACTTTACAGCAAACACAGCTTTAGATACAGAAGTTCATTTCTTACATCAAGCTTTGGCTCAATTAAATGAGGAGCAAAGAGAAAGTCTAATACTTTTCGAAATATCTGGTTTTAGCATTAAAGAAATTTGCGAAATACAAAATGCAAGTGAATCTGCTGTAAAACAACGTTTAAAACGTGGGAGAAAAATTGGTAGAGATTTTAACATTTGAGTCATCTTATAAAACGGGGGAAGTGCAACATGGATAATCAGCAAAAATTAAACGATTTATTTCGTAAAGCCAAAGAGCAAGAACCGGTAACTTCTTTTGATCAAACAAAAGAGCATTTTTTGAATTCGCATAGAAATCAAACCATCAAAACAAAAGATGCTTCAGTTTTTAACTATAAAAAATGGATCATTATGTTAAGTTCAATTATATCAATCGTAGGAATCACACTTTTCTTCACTTCATCAAATTCAGGTGATAGTAAAGTTGAAAAGGAAAAACAAAATTTAACTCATTCACAGACTGTTAGTAATCGTCTTAATTCAAAACAGTTAGTAAATAAAGATGAAAGTAAACTCATAATTGAGACCCATAACGCAGAAATTATTTCCAATTTGATAAATAATCAACCATTCTATTTAAAAAATGAAATGGGTCATTTACCTTCCTTTGATTTAAGGAATGTTTTACAAAACCATTACCAAAACATCCCTTTTGATGATACTTTGAAAACGGCTTCAATCGTAATTCCAATTCTTTCAGAAAAAGAAGTAAAAGCGAATAAGAAGCAGAAAGAAAAAATGTTAAAAGCTGCAATAAAATTCGATTTAGACTTATATAGCTTTATACCTGGGGGAAGTTTTGAATACGAAAATCAAACGATGAGTGTACAAAGATTTTATATGCGAAAAACAGAAGTGACAATTTTGGAGTACCATACATTTTTAAATGATTTAATTATTCAAAATAAAATAGAAGAATATAAACTGTCTAAACCAGATGATTCTTTATGGGTTAAAATGATTGGAAAAGGAATGGATATGATGAAAATTTACACTACCCATCCAGCATACAATAATTATCCGATTACAAACATCTCTAGAAAAGGAGCTGAATTATTTCTCGATTGGTTAAATTCTGAATGTCAAAAATTAGGGAGTGAATCAGATTCTTATTATCCTGCTGACTTTAGAATTCCATCTCGAGTAGAATGGATATTTGCTGCTTCTTCAAAAGGGAAAAATATGATATATCCATGGGGAACAGATATTTTAAAAAATAACAGAGGAGAATATTTAGCAAATTACAAACCTTTTCCAAATAATTTCAAAGCTGATGGTGGATTTACTTCAATGAAAGTAGATTCATATTATCCTAATGAACTTGGATTATATAATATGTGTGGTAATGTTACTGAAATGGTAAATAATATGGAACTTAAAATATATGCTGGTAAAACGACTTGGACTAAAGTAGGTATAGGAACTGCTGGAGGTGGCTGGTTAGAATTAGCTGAAGATATCAAAATTACAGGAAAAGATAATTATAATGAGATATCAACAGGACATCCTAATATTGGTTTTAGATATGTTAAAACATACATTAGAAAAAGTCAATCAACCACACTATTTGATTCAGATTGGTTGAAGAAAAAATAAAAAGTCGTTTAACCACACTTATTTAAATTACATAAAAAAAGGGCGGAAAATTAATTTTTCGCCCTTTTCATTTTTATAAAAATCGACTAAACAAATCGTTCATCTGCTTCCATTACATGATTACATTTTTCACATGTTCTCATTTCTAATGAGTTATAATACTCTTTGAACATTGGTAAAAATCCATTTTCAATATCATCTAAGCCAAAACGGTATTCTTTTAATTTGTGATTGCATTTCTCGCAGAACCATAAAAGTCCATCTTGCATATTTGTACCTTTACGTACACGCTCGATAACCAATCCAACAGTATTTTCTCCTCTTATTGGTGAATGAGGTGTGTTTCCAGGTAATAAGAAAATCTCTCCTTCTTTGATGACAATATCTTTTGGTTGACCATTTTCTTGAATTCGTACCAATGCATCTCCTTCAATTTGGTAGAACAATTCTTCACTTTCATTGTAATGGTAATCCTTACGTGCATTTGGTCCACCAACAACCATAACAATAAAATCACCTGCTTCTTTGTACAAGCATTTGTTTCCAACTGGTGGTTTCAATAAATGACGATTTTCGTCAATCCATTTGTGTAAATTAAAAGGAGCTAACATAATTTTAGTTTTTTATAAAAGTAAAAACAATTTGGAAATTTAACAATACTCACTAATTTTTAAATTAATGATTTATCTCATAAAGTATCGGTCTACTCGGTGAAGCATCGTTTTCAAATGGTGCCATCTGAATTTCCAATATGTACGAACCATCTTTGATTGAATCATTTACATAGATCAATTCTGTAATTGTTTTATCAAATTGAGGATTGCTCGGTACTTGCCAAAAAGCATGATGAAACACTAATTTACCACCATCCGATTCACGATCGACGGAAGGTAAATCGATTAGTAAATGTTTAACCCCACACTCATTTAATAACTCAATACAAGCAATATCAATAAATGGTGGATTCGAAGAAGTATAATTCAAATGTTGTTTATTTTCAATATTAGGTAACGTTCGAATGACCAAGGCCTCCATTTTTTTACCTCCAATGTGTTTTTCTAATAACGCTTTAGTAATGAGATAATCATCTATCCCATCTTCATTATTCTGAATTTTTTCGGGTTCAATTGAAACCAATTCAGCAGTAAAAAAATACGTTTTTAAAGACTTGTTTACTGAATAAACAGTTGGTGTAATATGTCCTAAACACTCTGTATGCGTTCCATGTCCATGAGGATTAAAAAAAATGTTTCTGAAGTTAACACTTCCACCTTCTGCAACAGCTCCAACAAAACCATGCGCTCTTACAGGTTCAATAACTGGTAAATCTACATGCCATGCGCGTAAATTCTCGTCTGTATTCGATAAAGGAATTGAAATATCCAATGGATTATTTGTTTCAATAAACCGATTTGAATCTAAATAAAACTTCATATTTTCTTTTTTTATCGAATATATGAATTAGTTTCTTTTTGAAGGCAAAATTGAAGAATTTTAAAAAAAATAATAATTACCATCATTTTATTTACCACGGTAAATAAATTTATATATATTTGCAGTACAAATTTAAAAATAGATTAAAAATGAAATTATTTAACGTTATCGCAATTGCAACTGTAACAGGTGCTTTAGTTTCTTTCCAATACGGAAAATCAATTAAAAAAGACGAAGTAGTAAAATACGAATTAGAAAAAACTGCTTCAACATTAACTTGGAAAGGTGGGAAAAATGCAAATTACTTCCACACTGGAGTTGTTGAATTTTCTGAAGGTACTTTAGAAATGAACAATGGAAATGTTGCTAATGGTTCTTTCGCAGTAGATTTATCTACTATTAAAGTAACAGATGCAGGTTTACCAGACGGTAAAAAAGATTACTTAGCTGGTCACTTAAAAAACGAAGATTTCTTCAACGTTACTAAATATGCTACTGCAAAAGTTACTTTAGGAGAGTACAAAGACGGAAAATTAACAACTACAATCAATGTTTTAGGAGTAGATGTTAAACAAGCTGTTCCAGTTACAATCAAAAAAACAGCTACAGGTGCTAACATTACAGGTAAATTTGATGTAGATTTCACACCTGCTAACATACCTGGAACAATCAAAAAAGAAGGTGATACAGAATCAATTTCTCCAATCTTCTCTTTTGACTTAAACTTAAACGTGAAAGCAAAAAAATAATTCAATAGAATTAATTAGAAATAAACTGTAAGGGTGAGATTATTCTCACCCTTTTTTATTTCTTTGTATTATGGAACAGAATTCATTTGATGCAATCATTTTTGACTTAGGAGGCGTAATCATAAACCTTGATTACCAACTTACAATAGAAGCCTTCAAAAAATTGGGTATTGACAATTTTGAGGAAATGTATACCCAAGCAAAACAGAATAATTTGTTTGACGATTATGAAACTGGGAAGATATCTTCTCAACATTTTATAAATTCACTCCTCCCATTTTTACCTTCTGGAACGAGCGCAAATAAAGTTGTTCATGCATGGAATGCAATGATTTTAGATTTTCCTAAAAAGCGTCTCGAATTATTGGATCAACTAAATTCAAAATACCGAGTTTTTCTTTTGAGTAATACAAATGACATCCATTTACAAGCTGTCAATCGTTCGTTAGCCAATACGACCGATCGTAAATTGGAGTCTTACTTTGAAAAAGTATATTTATCGCACGAAGTAAAACTTAGAAAACCACACAAAGAAATTTTTGAATTGGTTTGTACGGAACAAAACTTAAGTCCCGAGACAACTATTTTCATTGATGATACAATCGGACACGTTAATGGTGCCAATTCAATCGGCTTAAAAGGAATTCATTTAGTCGATAAAACGATAGAGGAGATGTTTGATTATAAATGATAAATGTTGAATGTTTGATTTATCTACTTATTCAAAATCAAACATTCAAAATCCAAAATTATTTTTTCTCCTGGCAAAGTTCAACCAAAATCCCATCAGTTGATTTAGGATGTAAAAAGGCAATTATTTTATTATCAGCACCATCTTTAGGCGATTGATGGATTAATTCAAATCCTTCGTTTTTTAATCGCTCTAAATCTTCTTCAATATTATCGGTATCAAAAGCAATATGGTGAATACCTTTTCCTTTCTTACCTAAAAATTTAGCAATAGGAGACTCTGGATTAGTAGCTTCTAGTAATTCTATTTTAGATTCTCCTATCTGTAAGAATGCTGTTTTAACTCCTTCTGACACTACTTCTTCTAATTTATAGCAACTAGTTCCAAGTAAAGCTTCATAGACTTTCAACGACTCTTGAATACTCTCTACAGCAATTCCTAAATGTTCTATTTTTTTTATCATATTTTAAAGCATAAAAAAACCCTGTTTCAAATAAAACAGGGTTTTCAATATTAATTAAATCGTTTATCCTTTGATGAACTTTTCATTCACATTGTCATAATTGATATAGTAAATTCCTTTAATTAAGTTTTCACAATTAACAGAATTTCCAACACCTTTTTTAACGATACTTCCGTAAGCGTCAAATATTTCATAACGAGTTTCAACTGGAACACCGTTTGAAGAGAAGTTAATAATGTTTTTCACTTTAGTAGGACTTTTCGTTACAACAGCTAAAGAAGAAACAAATTTCACTTCGCTAGAAGTTCTTTTAGCTCCAGAGTGATCTACTTGAATTACACGAATTTTGTTTTCACCTGAATGAGGAGATGCTTGAAACTCATAAGAATTAACTCCAACATTACCTTTTCCTTGAACCTCACCGATACTTACCCATTTATTCCATCTGTATTGTTCAACAATATAAGGTAATTTTCCGTGTTCGTCTGTTGTTTTCCAAGTTAATAATCCATTTGAAGTCACCTCGATTGAAGTTACTTTAAACGTACTTCTAGGTAATAAAACCTCAGGATTTAAAATTTTAGGCTTACAACCATCATTATGTTCTATCACAATAAAGACAGGTTCACCAATAGCTATGTTAAAAATAGAAAAATCAATTTCAAAAGCACCCATGCTTGTTCCACCAGGCATGATGTCACCATTTACAGTAACTTTTGTAGCACAATAACCAAAACCATCATCATCCATAGGATTTTGAACGTAAAGGTTTTTACCTTGATAACTTCCTTCAATAGAAAGAGCTCCGTACGATATAGTACTTAACAAGCTTAAAATCAGAAAAGTAAGTATAAATTTCATCTAAATCCAGTGTATTATGTATTGTTAAAAGCGTCTAAAAAGAACAATTTTATGTTAGCAAATATAGTATTTTTTTTAATTAATCTACTATGTCGCAAAAAAACCTTCCAAATATTTCAATTATTTTCAAAATTGCTATTCAATTTGTATGCCAAAGACAGGAATATAAAAAATGAATATTAAATAAATATGAATATTTTCTTTAATTATTCGTAATTTTTATTAACCTTGTAAGTCTTTTTTAATTAAAAATGAAAATGAAAATTACTTGGCTATTCTCACTTCTACTAGTTGCATCTTTACTTTCTTGTAACAGTAATAAACATCCAGAATTTGAATTTGCTGGAGGGTCAATTCGATTATCTATTGAAAATGAGCCTGCTACTTACATTTCAAGAGATGTTAGTGATGTCTATTCTGCAAATGTTCTTAGTCAAGTTATGGAATGTTTAGTTTCATTAGACGCTAAAGATTTAACCGTTACACCCCAAATTGCAAAATCTTGGACAGTGAGTCCAGATGGTTTGAACTACGAATTTACTCTTCGTAAAAACATTTTCTTTCACCCTCATACTTCTTTTGTAAATGACGAGGATCGTTTGTTAACTTCTGAAGATGTTAAAAAAACAATTGAATTAATTTGTTCTAAAAATGAATCAGGATTACCTGGTACTGCTTATTCATTGGTTTTTGAACAATACCTAAAAGGAGCGAAAGCATTCTTTGAGAAAAAAGCAAAATCGATCAGTGGTCTTAATATTAAAGGTGACAAAGTAACTTTTACGTTAACTGAAAAAGACAATAATTTCTTAAATAAATTAGCGCATATTTCTTGTGCAATTGTTTCAAGAAAAATATACGATGCTAATTTA
The DNA here is from genome assembly GCA_947375085.1 of Flavobacteriales bacterium. The sequence continues at coordinate 3,767 of CANCEQ010000069.1, read as the reverse complement.
GAGCAAGATATGATTGGTACTGGACCATTCAAATTCAGAGAATATAAAAAAGGAGTGACCAATTCCATTATCTTAACTAAAAACGAAGAATATTATTTAGCTGATAAAAATGGGTTTGCTCTACCTTACTTAGATTCTGTAATCTACGTATTAGAAAGTAGAAAATTAGAACAATTGGATTTGTTTGAAGCCAAAAAATTAGATATCATAATGGGACTTCCAGCTAGTAGAATTACTAAAATGTTGGAAGGACGAATTTCTGATTTTAACTCAACTCCTCCTGAGTTAGTTCTTCAAAACAATCCTATTTTAACAACCAACTATTATTTCTTCAACTTACAAGATGAGCGTTTTAAAAACATCAAGGTAAGACAAGCTTTCAACTATGCCGTTGATAAAGCGAAAATTGGATCTGAGGTTTTAAGAAATCAATTTTATGAATTAGGTTATTATGGCATTGTTCCGCCAATTTCTTCTGCTTTTAGAGGATATGATTTTGATGGGGTTAAAGAAAATGCATATATATATGATCCAGTCAAAGCGAAAAAATTATTAGCTGAAGCAGGTTATCCTGAAGGAAAAGGGTTTGGTACTGTAAATCTGCGTTTTAATATTGATGATGTTCACTCTGCAGTAGCTGATGAATTTTCTAAACAGATTTATCAAGTGCTTGGAATTAATGTGAACATCGACGCTTCTTCATTCGATCAATTAGAGAAAGATGCTAAAATGGCGAAATCTGAAATATTTAGATCGGCTTGGGCGGCAGATTACGCTAGTCCAGAATCATTTTTATTCAATTTCTATGGGAAAATTGTTCCGAAAAATCCTTCTGATCTTTCTGCAATTAATCATTCTCGATACAACAATCCTGATTTTGATAAATTATTTGATATGGCGAAAAGAGCAACAAAGCTTTCAGATCAAATGGATTATTTTTCAAGAGCAGAGAAAATTTTAATGCAAGATCCTCCAATCATTCCTCTTTGGTACAAAGGTGATTATGGTATCGTGTATTCAAATGTAAGAGATTTGTATTTCAACTCTTTGAATATCCATAACTTCACTCGTGTTTACAAGAAAGAATGGACCAAAGAAGAGTATCTTGAAAGCATTAAAAATGTAAAATAAAAATTCTGTTATCTTTGCGAGCTTTAAATAACTCTTACAGATAACTTTATGCGTTTTTTATTCTGTCTTTTACTTACTACTTTTAGTGCTTTTGCCCAACCAACACAAATAATTCGTGGAAAAGTGGTTGACAATGAATCTAATTTTCCGATTCCCGGTGTTAAAATTGAACTTTTTGGAACGAATGATTCTATTCCAGATTTCAAAGTTCTAACCGATTTAGAAGGAAATTTCGAAATAAAGAACGTAGGTTTAGGTAAATATCGTTTAGATGCTAAAAGTTCTTTATACGAAGCAAATTCTACTACAATTACAGTTAATTCAGGGAAAGAAACTATTGTTCAAATTTCATTGATTGAACGTTACCAAGAAAAAGAAGAAATTATTGTAATGGCCCGTAAAAAAAACGAAGTCATCAATGAAATGGCTTTAATATCTGCCCAAAAGTTTAGTGTAGATGAAACTAACCGTTATCCTGGTTCACGTTCTGATCCAGCTCGAATGGCTTCTAATTTTGCTGGAGTTCAAGGTGCGGACGATTCAAGAAATGATATCGTTATTCGTGGGAATTCTCCATTGGGAGTTGTTTGGAAAGTGGAAGGAATTGATATTCCAAATCCATCACATTTCGCTATTTCAGGAAGTACGGGTGGTCCAGTTTCAATTTTAAACAATAAAATTTTAGGAAATTCTGATTTTTTTATGAGTGCTTTTCCTGCTCAATACGGAAATAGTAATTCAGGTGTTTTCGATTTAAAACTTCGAAATGGAAATAACAACCGTCATGAATTTACAGGTCAATTTGGTTTTTTAGGGACAGAATTTATGGCGGAAGGTCCGTTAAGTAAATCAAAAAAATCGAGTTACTTGATTATGGGTCGCTACTCTACTTTGAGTTTATTTCAACAAATGAACATCAAAATTGGTACAGATGCTGTCCCTGTTTATGGTGACTTATCATTTAAATTTAATTGGCAATTAAAAAAAGGTGGTTCACTTTCGTTTTTTGGAATTGGTGGAAAAAGTTCAATCGCTATAAAAATTTCAGAACAGAAAAAATACTCCGCTGAATTCTATGGTGAAGGAGATCGAGATCAATATTTCGGGACATCTATGGGTGTTTCAGGATTGGTCTATAAAAAAACGCTGAACGAAAAAACATTCATAGCTGCAACAGTTGCCGTTAGTTATGATCAACAAAATGCACATCACAATTATTTGATTCGTCACCTTGATGCCTCAGGTACTAACATTACCGTAGATTCTATCAAACCATTAATGGGTTATTATTTTAGAACAACAAAATCATCTGGTTTTTTTAGTGTGAATCATAAACTGAATAAACAACATTTATTGAAAGCCGGAATTAATTTCGAAGGATACTATTTCGACCAATTAGATTCAGTTAACATTAATTATGCATTTGTTAACCGTTGGAATTACAAAGGTACAGCTATGCTTATTCAACCTTTTGTTCAATGGAAATGGAGAATGAAAGAAAATATGGATTTCACTGCTGGATTACATAGCCAATATTTCACTTTAAGCAACAGTGTAAGTTATGTTGAACCTCGTTTGGGTTGGAAATGGAACTTAAAAAATAGTCAGTCTATTTTTGCAGGTGCTGGTATGCATAGTCAAACACAACCAATGTATACTTATACCTACCATTTTCAAGGCACCTCATCTATGCATAATAAAAACATGGATTTCACAAGAAGTATCCATACTGGTTTAGGATATGAAAAGGCGTTCAAAAACAAACTAAATATTAGAACAGAAACCTATTACCAATACGTATATAACGTTCCTGTCGAAATAAACCCTTCTTCTTTCTCTTTGATTAATATGGGGAGTGGATTTGCTCGTTTCTTCCCAGATTCAATTAAAAACACCGGTACAGGATACAATTATGGATTGGAAGTAACTGTTCAAAAATACTTCGATAAATCTTTTTTCTTTATGTTTTCTGGGACCTTGTATGATTCTAAATACAAAGGAAGTGATGGTATCTTAAGAAACAGTTCATTCAACGGTCACTATATTGGGAATTTATTAGCTGGCAAAGAATTCAAAGTGTCTAAAAAACAAACTATATCATTGGGGTTAAAAATTACTCAAGCAGGAGGTAAACGATATGGATATGTTGATTTAGCGAAATCGAAGGCAGCTCAAGACATTATTTATAGAGATTCGGCTTTCAACGAACGTCAATTCAAAGATTATTTTCGATTGGATTTCAAAGTAAACTGGAAAATGAATACTGCGAAAGCAACCCACGAAATAGGTCTTGATTTGTTAAATATTTTCAATACAAAAAATCTTTTAGGATTGGCATACGCCCCAAATCTAGCAAATCCAACAGCCGAACCAATTGCACAAAAACAACAATTAGGTTTTCTACCCTTATTCTACTATAAAATTGATTTCAGAATCGGAGAGAAGAAAGAATAAAATTGAGGTTGAGGTTAAGTTTGAGGTTGAGATTAAGTTGTTGGTTGTTTAGGGTTAAACCTAATACCTAATACCTAATACCTAATACCTAATACCTAATACCTAATACCTAATACCTAATACCTAATACCTAATACCTAATACCTAATACCTAATACCTAATACCTAATACCTAATACCTA
>CANCEQ010000068.1 GCA_947375085.1 Flavobacteriales bacterium | reverse complement strand
AGAATCAAGTGCAGCTGACTTGCTCTTTTTTACCACTGCAGTTCTGCCTTTGCGTACTAATTGTTGAATAGTTGGCATACTAACCTGTTAACTTTTGTGAATAAATAAAACACCCCAAAATACTTTTTGGGAATGCAAAGATATGATATTTATTTGATATACCTAGATTAAATGCGAAAAAACTAATTTTTTTCACATTTAAGTGTGTGTATCTTTTTTTTTGAATTCGACAAATTCAAAAAATAAAAGCTCAAATCATATGACATTTGTTTAAATATAAAACAAAAAATCGTTGTATCAAAATTAAATTTCAATACAACGATTCATAATAAATATGGGAATAATTAATTTCCCCTAACAATTCTTTTTAAAAGTGGATTTGGTCTATACCTATCTTCTCCATATTCATCAAATAATCCTGAAAGAATACTTAAAACTTTTTCTAATCCTAATTCATCAGCCCATTGAAATAAACCTTTTGGATAGTTCACCCCTTTAGTCATTGCAGTTTCAATATCTTCTTTTGATGCAACATTCATAAATAATGCATCAAACGCTTCATTTATTAACATAGAAATGATTCTTTCAAAAATCAACTTCCCTTTTTCTAAATCTTTTTGAGGCAAGGGTTGTTCAACACCTTCCGTATAATCAAAATACCCTCTACCAGATTTCCTACCTAAAAACCCAGCTTCGAAATGTCTTTTTTGAGTAAATGAAGGTTTAAATCTTGGGTCAAAATAAAAGGATGAAAAAACTGATTCGGTTACAGCATAATTTATATCGTTTCCTATATAATCCATTAAAGTAAAAGGGCCCATTTTAAACCCTCCAATTTCAGTCATTACCCAATCGATGGTTGCGAAATCAGCAATACCTTCTTCATAAATTCTTAAGGCCTCACCATAATAGGGTCTTGCGACTCTATTCACAATAAAACCAGGAGTATCTTTAGCAATTACAGCCAGCTTACCCCAACTATCAATCAATGATTTCGAGTATTGCAACACTTCATTAGAAGTCTGTACTGATGGTATAATTTCAACTAATGACATTAAGGGTGCTGGATTAAAAAAATGAATACCAATAATTCTATCCGATTTTTTTAAAACTGAACCGATCGAAGCAATCGATAATGAAGAAGTATTTGAAGCTAGAATACATTCTTCTGAAACCACCGATTCTAACTCACGAAAAACCTGGTGTTTTATTTCGATTTTCTCAATAATAGCTTCAATTACTACACCACAATTTGAAAATGATTCTATAGAACTACTATAACTTATCTTATTAAGTATATCAGCCATTTGAATATTTGTCAATTTATCCTTTTCAACTAATCGTGAAAATATTTTCTCATAATTATTTTTAGCTTTATTTAAAGTTTCCTCATTTGAATCAACTAAAACAACTCTGTGACCAGCTTGAGCTGCAACTTGAGCAATTCCAGCTCCCATTGTTCCTGCTCCTAATACTCCAATTTTAGATCTATTCATAAATTTAATTCCCTTTAAAAACAGGTTTTCTTTTTTCTAAGAAGGCATTTACCCCTTCTTTAAAGTCATTTGTTGCGCCTGCTTCTGTTTGTAACAATTCTTCTAATTTCAATTGCGTACTCAAATCATTGTTTAAACTGCTATTTACAGCCTTTTTAGTTAACCCCAAAGCTTTAGTAGGCATTATAGCAATTTTTGAAATAAAATCAAGTACAACTTTATCAAAATCTTCATCTTCTACTGACTTATAAATCATATTTAATGACTCAGCTTCATCAGCTGTCACTTTATCTCCAGTCATCATTAAAGCTAGTGCTTTTTGAACTCCAATTATTCTTGGCAAAAAAAAAGTCCCTCCTGAATCTGGTATCAACCCAATTTTTGAAAAAGCCTGTATAAAAGATGCACTTTTTTTAGCGAAAACGATATCACACGCCAAAGCAATATTAGCACCAGCACCAGCCGCAACTCCATTTACCGCAGCGATTACTGGTTTTTCTAAGTTTCTAATTTTTTCTATTATTGGGTTATAATGATCTCTAACAATTGAACTTAATTCTGGACCATTTGGATCAGTTGCTTCTGCCAAATCTTGACCGGCACAAAATGCCTTGCCCTCACCTGTCAAAACGACAACTCTTACATTTTCATCACTATAACAATCATCAAGAACAGATTGCAATTGTAAAGCCATTACTTTATTAAATGAATTAAAAACCTCAGGTCTATTCAATTTAATTTCACAAACTCCATCTATGTTATTTACTACTATTTCCATATTTAAAAAAAATCAAAAAAAAAATCCCGTTAAAAAACGGGATTAAATATATTTAAAATTTACAAATTATTTTTTCGGCTTTTTGGCATTTGCATTTCCTGACTCTTTAGGGTCAGTAATATTAGGTCCATCTACTACGTCGTTAGTAATTCTCTTATTTCTATAGTTTGGATCTGTAATTCCAGAACCATCTACATCATCTGAAACAGGCTCTGTCAAATTTACATGAAATGATCTCTTGTTTTCAACGTTTGAATCATTATTTAAAGGCACAATAACAGCTTTCTCACATGACACTAAAACAAGTGCAAAGATGATAGAAGCTATTTTAAATGCAGTTTTCATAATAACAAAAATTTATTGAACAAATATATGTAAATAAATCTAATCTTCCAAATTTTCATATGGAATTTTTATAATTACTCTTGTGCCAAAAGAACCCGCTTCTTGATTTGATATCTGATAGGGTCCAATTATTTCAAAACCTTTGTTTAAAATCTTTTTTATTAAATCAATTCTTTTGTTCGTTATTTCCATTCCTTGAGACTTATGATCCCCATTATTATTCGATTTTTTTAAAATACTATTATTAATTCCAATCCCATTATCATCTATTTGAATTGTCAATAAATCTTTATTTACAGTTAAATCAATTGTAATCTTGCCCTCAAAATTTTCATTAGGTAATATTCCATGTATAATACTGTTTTCTATAAATGGTTGCAATAACATTGCTGGAATAATAATAGAATCAGTATCAATATCATGCTTATTTATCAAATAAACAAACTTATCTTTAAATCTCATTGCCTCTAACGAAAGATACAATTCCAATCCTTCGATTTCTTGTGAAAGTGAAATCATATTACCATCTTCGGATGTTGAATCCAGATTTTTCCTAATAAGTTTAGCGAAATTTGTTAAATAACGATTGGCAGATAGCCTATCTTGAGAATTTATAAAGTACTGAATGGAATTTAAAGAATTAAAAATAAAATGTCTATTCATACTTGCATTCAATGATTTTTGTTCAAGTGATATTAACTTAGATTTGTATTCTAACATTTCATTTTCGTTTTTTTCAATCTCCCTTTTAATTTTAAAACGAAAAGTGATATAAATTAAGAATCCAAGTAAAATAATAATTAAAATGTAAAACCACCATGTCTTATAAAATGGAGACTTAATAGTAAAACGAATATTTTTCTCAAGAGATTCCAACCCATTATCATCAATCACTTTAATTCTTAAATTATAATCACCTGAAGACAAATCAGTAAACGAAATTATAGTGTTTTTACTTTTAGGCGACCATGAATCATTTAATCCTTCGAGAAAAAAAGAATACGACAACTGATCATGATTTTTTAATGAAACTCCGTCTATTTCAAAAATCAAATTATTTTTAAAATAAGGTAAAGTCAAATTGTTGGGTATCCCTCTTTCATCTAATGAATTAACATATTTTTTATAATCAAAAGATTTATAATTCAGTAAAATTGATTTAATATTTAATTCAGGTTTATAATTAATATCTTCCAAATTATTTTCTGTAAATTTAACTGTGCCTGAAGATGTCCCAAACCATAAATTACCATTTAAATCAAAAAAACTTGAATTTAGATTAGTCTCTAAATCTACTAAACCTTCGCTAGTTCCAAAATGTTTTAATGTAAAATGAAATTTATCTTTAAATTTTGAAATAACATATAATCCATCATTAGTACCAACATACATTTTATTATTATGAAAATTCAAAAAATAAATAAGATTTGAAGATGGACTTGTTGATACAACAACTCTTTTAACTGAAACTCCATCATAATAAAAAAGGCCTTCTTCAGTGCCTATCCAAATATTATTTTTTTTATCTTTTTCGATACAATAAACTTCATTTTTAATCTCATTTATTTTAACAAAAACATTTTTCTTTAAAATAAATAATCCCTTTGAGGCTGCGCAAAACAATTCATTATGTTTTAATGAAAAGCCTCTGACAGTTCCAATTTTTTGTATAATAGAATTTTCAATAAGATGAAAACTTCCATTTTTAAAAAATGAGACTCCATCAGTCCCTCCAACATACATTTGATTTGAATTAACTTTAAACAAACAAGTAACTGCATTTCCAGGGATTCCGTCAGAAGGAAAATAGATTTTTTTAATTTTATCATTTTTAACTTCAACCAAACCTCCATCTGTACCAAACCAATTTGATCCATATACATTTAATACTGACGACCAAACTCTATTGTCTTCAAATTCTATAAATTTAAAGTTACCTGATTTATTTTTTTTAATTACTCCTTTATCAAAGGTAGAAAACCATAAATTTCTTTCCTTATCTTGATTTATATTCAATACCAAATCCGATGAAAAACCAGAGGTCTTATTATAATGAACAAATTTTTCATTCGGAAACCTTAACAATCCTTTACCGAGAGTTCCTAACCAAATATTTTTTTGTCTATCCTCAAAAACACAACTTATTATCCCAATTGGTAGACCATTTTGTTCTCCGATAAAAGAAATTTTTGAATTTTTATCAACTTTATAAAAACCTGCTTCAGTACTTAACCAGCAATTATTTTTAGAATCTACAAATAAACTATTTAAAGTTATTTCATTTGCTGATAGATTGATTTTATTAATAATTTTATTTGTAAGGTTATAAGTAAACAATCCGTTCTCAAAAACACTGAAAATCAACTCATTACTCCATTTATCAATTCCAGAAACATTATAATCTTTCTTAGAATCTAATGACTTTAATTTCTTAAAATCATTTGTATACATAACCCCGTTTCTTGTAGCAATATAAACAGTTTCATTAAACACTTGCATATCTCTAATAAAATTGCAATCATCTCCATGCAAGAAAACCTTAACTAATTTGTTTTTAGTTATTTTAAATAAACCTCCTCCGTTAGTTCCTATATAAATTGAACCTTTGAACTTTATTATTGATTTAACATTAATGATTTTATCATCTCCCTCAAGTGACCATTTAAAAAAGGTCGATTTATCAATTAAAGTTACTCCGCCCTGATGACCGACCCATAATTTGTGATCAATATAAGAAAGAGTTGAAATCCTATTATTAATTAACCCGGATTCAGATGAATAGGTAATAAAATCTTTCCCATTGAAACGTGCTAATCCTCCAAGAGTTCCAACCCACAAGTACCCATTAGAATCTTGAATAATTGAAGTTACTTGAGATTGTGGTAATCCAGCAGATGTACTGTAAGAAACAAACGAAAAATTTTGTCCTAAAGACGTGAAAAAAGAAAATATTAGTAAAAAAAAAGTCGAAAATAATTTCATTAATAGGCGTCTTTTAACATTTTAACAAAGTCTGAAACTCGATTTCTTGCTACTGGTATCTGAAGTCCATTTTTCATTAATGCAAAATGCCCATCTTCATGTAAATAACCTGTCAATCTATCTAAATTGATTATATGAGATTTATGAATTCTACAAAATTTTGATGGATCAAGTATATTTTCATACACTTTCAAGGTTCTAGTATCTAAATATCTAGTACCATCTTCAAAATAAATTGTAGTACAATTTCCACTAGCCTCTAAGTGAACAATTGTGTCATCTTCGATTATCTTTAAACCTTTAGTATGACTAATAGCAATTCGATTATTCGGCTTATTTCTAGTCAAACTATCGGATAAATTTCTTAAGGAATTAAAATAGGTAGGAAAACTTTGTGGATTTTCATTATATATCTTTTTAGCCTCAACAAGTTTTGCTACTGAAATCAATAATTCGTCAATATCTATTGGCTTAAGAAGGTAATAAGCTGCATTAGCATTAAAAGCTTTAATTGCAAAATCTTTAAATGCTGTAACAAAAACGACCAAAAAATCTTTTTCTTCAATCTCATCTAACAATTCAAATCCTTCTGAACCAGAAGGCATTCGTATGTCAAGAAAAACTACATCAGGCTTTGAAGATTCAATAATAGCTTTAGCCTGCTCTTTTCTAGAAGCTTCTCCTATTACTTCAATTTCGGGACAAAATTCCTCTAATAATAAAATTAGATTTTTTCTTGCAAACTCCTCATCATCTACAACAATTGCTCTTAATTTCATGGTATCTCTTTTTAAAATGTTGGAATTTATAGTTTAATTAATGTAATTTATGTTTTTTTTAAAAAACCAAACTCGATAAATAAACAAATAAAATCAAAATAACACTATTTTACATTTAAATATCAACAGTTCGCTAGTTAAATTTTACCGTTTAAAATAAAATTAGAAATAGCTGTTTTTACACTATTTGACGATTGAATATGAGCCATATGTCCAGTGTTTTTAACAAGCAGATATTCTATCGTTAAATTTGAAATCATTTTTTCCATGATATCTTTTGGTACAATAGAATCCTCATCGCCTTGAATAATCAAAAAATCTGATTCAAAATTGGCCACCAAACTACTTAAATTTTCTCGGTTTCTCATCGCTAAGGAGGCATAAGCAATAGCATGTTCATTCATTAACAATGCTTCTTTTAACAATACATCAATCTCTTCTTGATAAATTGAAGGCAAATTAAACAGATTGGGAATAGCTGTATGTAAAAAAAGTTCTTTGTTCTTAAAAACTATTTCAGCTATCCTCAATCTATCATTTTTTTTCACATCACTGTCAACCCAAAAATTTGAATTTAATAAAATAACTTTTTGACAATTGCTTCCATTTTGAGGATGATTCACACTTTTATTTTTAACCTCAAGAGCAACATACCCCCCCATTGAATGTCCAACAATTGAAAATGTATGAATTTTTAAATTTGACAATAGCTTCAATACCTTCTCAGCCATAAAATAAATAGATGGTTCTCTATCATCTTCATTTACTGACTCCCCATGACCCGGTAAATCAATTAATACAGATTTAAAAGGAAATTTTTCAATCTGAATGTAATCCCACATTGTTAATGATTCCAAAAAACCATGTAAAAAAACAACAGGATAACCATTGCCTTTAATTTTATAATTCAATTCATTTGAAAAAACCATCTTTTATTAAATTATGAATTCATCAAAGACTCTATCTCTTCTAATTCCAATGGTATATTTTTCATCAAATTAAATGGTCCGCCAATTTTCTGAATCACCAAATCATCTTCTAATCTAATTCCTAAACTCTCTTCTGGAATATATATTCCAGGTTCACAAGTAAATACCATTCCTGCTTGCATAGGTTCATTCCAAGGTCCAACATCATGCGTATCTAAACCTAAATAATGTGAAGTACCATGCATAAAATATTTTTTATAAGCTGGCCAATCCGGATTTTGATTTTTAACATCTGTCTTATCAATTAATCCTAAAATAATCAATTGAGATTCCATAATTAATCCAACTTCTTTGTGATAATCAGCTAATATTGTTCCTGGAACTAATAACTTTTCGGCTTCTTTTTTCACATGTAAAACAGCATTATAAACTTGTTTCTGACGATCACTAAATTTTCCATTCACAGGAATACATCGTGTCAAATCAGAAGCATAGTTGGCATATTCAGCTGCAACATCTAATAAGATTAAATCACCACTATTACATTGCTTGTTGTTTTCTATATAATGTAAAACACATGCATTTTTACCAGAAGCTATAATCGGCGTATATGCAAATCCCTTAGATCTTTTTCTAATAAATTCATGTGCTAATTCAGCTTCAAGTTCATATTCCCAAACACCTGGTTTTGTAAAAGACAGTAACCTTCTAAAACCAGCTTCCGTAATATTACAAGCTCTCTGCATTAAATCAATTTCAATTTGACTTTTAATAGCTCTTAGACGATGCATTATAGGGGCGCTCTTTTTTACTTGATGAGCCGGAAATTGACTTTTAACAAATTTAATAAAACGATCTTCTCTTGTTTCCACTTCAGTAGAAGCTCTTAAATGTTCATTTGTATTTAAATAAATTGAATCAGCCTCTACCATCATTTGCTTAAAAATACTCTGAAATTGATCCAACCAATAAACCGTTTTAATTCCAGAAACAGAAAAAGCAGCTTCTTTATCTAATTTTTCTCCTTCCCAAATAGCTATATGATCATTGGTTTCTTTTAAAAATAAAACTTCACGATGCTTTTCATTAGATGAACCAGGAAATAATATTAAAATACTTTCTTCTTGGTCAACACCTGATAGATACAATATATCTCGATGCTGCTGAAAAGGCATTGTGCTATCAGCACTAATAGGAAATATATCATTCGAATTAAAAACAGCAATAGAATTTGAACTCATGTTAGAGCAAAATCTTTTTCTATTCTCTATATATAATTGATTATCAATTTTTTCGTATTTCATCTTAACTGTTTTAAAAAGTTTAAAAACTATGAAATTAAGAAAAAGTTATCTGGTTTTGTAATAAAATTAAAAAATTGAACAAGAACGTAAATACTTTACGATACTGAAAACGAACTTTGTACTAATAATTAAAACAAAGGAAAGATGAAAGCACATTTTGATAAATTAAATATAAAGAAAATATATTTTGAAACAGGAGATTCAGATGTAACTGTTAAAGCTGAAGTTTTAACTGGAAATTTATCCTACGAATCTGATATTATCATTGACTTTTCTGATTTAAACTTATTACTTAATCAGATGCAAAAAGTAGTGACTGAAGAAATCCAATTTTCTTCATTATTCGATAGCGAAAAAATGTATAATGGTAATTTACTATATACTTTAGAAATAGAAAAAAAGATAAAAGAATCTATCTTGATTGAAAAATTAAGTTTTAATAATTCAATTAAACAAATTCGAGCTTAAATTTTTCTCAAACGATTAGTGACTGTATGATTTTATAAAAAAAACATATTTATTAAAAATTTAATTGTAAATTAGTCTTCTACTTTACAGTATATTCTATACTGATTTAATTTAAGACTATGAAATTTAAGTTTATTATTTTTATTGTAATCACCTCACTTACAGTATTTTCCTGCATTAAACACGAAGTGATTCCTGCACCTACACCTTCGGTTACATTAACATCTAAATTTTCAGGAATTGTAAACGGGGTTCCTGTTGAATTAAATGAAGGTATTTCTGGATATACTTGTGTTCCAACACAGGATAAAAATCTATTAACTTCTCCAAATTTATCTTCTGCAACATTTTATGCAGAAATGCTATCAACATCAGAAAAAAAAGCTTTTAGAATTGGTATTGGAAAAGCATTTTGGGATGCAAGTTCTTCTAGTGAACCTAGTCTAGAATCTTTTAAAGAGTTTTTTACTAAACCTTCGAATGTTTTACCTACATACAAAGATGATTGTAATTTGGGATTTAATGTTAGATATACTGATGCTAATGGAACAATATATACATCAAGAGATAGTAGCACACAATTTCAAAATGTTAAGTTCACTAACATAAGTCAAGAATCTGATGCTACTGGCGATTACTCAAAATTTATATGCTCATTTAATTGTTATGTTTATTATCTAAGTGGACCCAATCCTCCTGTAGGATTAGATTCTGTTAAAATTCAAAATGGGCAATTAAAAGGTTGGTTCAAAAAATAAAGCCAAATTTATAATTAACTACTAACATGAGCATAAGTCTTAAAATAGCTATAATAGGAGATTACAACTTTACTTATAACTCTCATCAAGCAACAAATTTAGCATTAGATCACTCTGCTCGTTTTTTAGATATTGAAATTAGCTATTATTGGATAAAAATCAATGAGGCAGCTCAAATAAAAATCCAACTCTTTGAACAATACGATGGCGTTTGGGTTGCTCCAGGACCTTTTAAAAACTCTTTTTTCTTAAATGGTATTGTTGATACACTTCTACAATTAAAAACCCCCGTTTTATTAACTGGAGAAAGCTTTAAAACATTAGTTGAAGTTTTAGTCAATCGAAATAAATTAAATCCCAACGGTGAAAAATTAATTTCGGAAAACTTAGTTGATGGACAACAGTTTGAAAGACTTTCAATAATCCCACATTCAAAAGAGTTTCTTCAAATTTACGAAAACCATAATAACATTGAATTAACTTCGTCTAGATATAGCATTTACCCTCAATTAATTAGTCAACTTGAAAATAAATTAATTGATATTGAAGCATACAATGAATTTGAAGAACCTGAAGTAATTAGTTTGAAAGACCATCATTTCTTCTTAGCTTGTGGTTGTTGCCCTCAAATTTCATCTACAAGGGAAATCGCTCATCCACTTATCTATACATTCATGAAAGCTTGTATGATTTATTCTCAAAAAGGAAATGAGGAGCTAATTTAAATTAATTCATTTTTTTCTCTTTCCTTTTCAAAAACATCATCTATTTTAAGATTTTTCCCTTCTGCTGCTGCAACAGCTAAAACATCGCATTTTTCATTTTCAATATGACCAGCATGTCCCTTAACCCAATGAAAAACAAGATTAAACTTGGGATGAATTTCTAAATATCTTAACCAAAGATCCTTATTTTTTTTTCCTTTAAAACCGGTTTTAACCCAATTAAAGACCCATTTTTTAGAAATACTGTCAATTACATATTTCGAATCAGAATAGATATGTACTGGATATTGATTTGTTTTAAGAGATTCTAATCCTACTATTACTGCTAAAAGTTCCATTCGATTATTAGTTGTCATTCTAAAACCTTCAGATAACTCTTTTACAACGCCATTAAATCGTAATAAAACACCATATCCGCCACGACCTGGATTCCCTTTAGCAGCACCATCGGTATAAATTTCAATTTTCATTGTATAAAGATAACTAATAGACTTTAAGACTACAAGAAGAAAGACTCAAGACATATTAATTAAAGTCTTTAAATCTTTCATCTTAATATCTTAAATTTTTATTTAAAACAAAACACTTGATAACCAACGTTCCATCTCATCAAAACTTTTACCTTTTCTCTTAGCAATATCTTCAACCTGGTCTATGCTAATTTTACCTAAACCAAAATATTTAGCCTGAGGATGAGCAAAATACCATCCACTAACAGATGATGCTGGTAACATTGCTAAACTTTCAGTTAATGATACTCCTGTAATAGATGTTGCATCTAACAATTTAAATAATCCTATTTTTTCCGTATGATCAGGACAAGCTGGATAACCAGGTGCTGGACGAATACCTTGATACGACTCTTTTATAAGGTCCGTATTTTCTAAACTTTCAGATGATGCATACCCCCAGAATTCTTTTCTCACTCTTTCGTGCATTCTTTCAGCAAATGCTTCAGCTAATCGATCCGCTAGTGCTTTCAACAAAATTGAATTATAGTCATCGTGATCAGCCTCAAATCGATCAATATGCTCATCCATTCCAATTCCTGTCGTTACAACAAAACCTCCTACATAATCTTTAATTCCCGACTCTTTAGGTGCTATGAAATCTGATAATGCAATGTTTGGTTGACCTGCTACCTTTTGTGTTTGCTGACGTAAACTATGTTGAATGTGAAGAATTTTAGACCTAGATTCATCTGTATAAATTTCTATGTCATCTCCATTTGAATTTGCTGGAAATAAACCTATTACAGCGTTTGCTTTAAGCCATTTTTCATAAACAATCTTATCTAACATTTTTTGAGCGTCAGCAAAAAGTTTTGTTGCTTCTTTTCCTACAACTTCGTCTTCTAAAATAGCAGGAAATTTACCATGTAGCTCCCATGTTTGGAAGAATGGTGTCCAGTCGATATAATTTACTAACTCTTCTAAAGTATATGAGACAAATTTCTGAATACCAATCTGTTTAGGAACATTAATATCATCTTGACTCCATTCTATTTGAAAGTTATTTTCTCTTGCTTTATCAATTGAAAGAAGCGTTTTTGCATTTTTATGTTTTTCATAATGCTCTCTCAATTTTTCGTATTCCACTTTGATATTTGCTACAAAATCAGTTTTTCTATTTCCTAACAAACTTTCTACAACTGTTACGGCTCTTGAAGCATCTAAAACATGAATTGCTTGATCTTTCGTGAAATTCTGGTCAATTTTAACTGCTGTATGAACTTTAGAAGTTGTTGCTCCTCCAATCATTAATGGAATTTGTAAGTTCGCTCGTTCCATTTCTTTTGCAACGGTAACCATTTCATCTAATGATGGCGTAATAAGTCCACTTAAACCAATAATATCTACTTTTTCTTCAATAGCTCTTTTAATAATTTGATCTGCAGGCACCATCACCCCCATATCAATTACTTCATAGTTATTACATGCTAAAACAACACCAACAATATTTTTACCGATGTCATGCACATCACCTTTTACAGTAGCCATTAAAACTTTACCTGAAAAAGATTGTACCCCATTTTTTTCGGCTTCAATGAATGGTAATAAATATGCAACCGCTTTTTTCATTACTCGAGCAGATTTAACAACTTGGGGTAAGAACATTTTTCCACTGCCAAATAAATCTCCAACGATATTCATTCCGTCCATTAATGGACCTTCAATAACCTCTATTGGTCGAGCAAATTGGTGACGACATTCTTCAACATCTTCATCAATAAACTCTACTAATCCTTTTACAAGCGCATAAGAAAGTCGTTCATTTACAGGTACATTTCTCCATGATAAATCAACTTCTCTCTTTTTACCTTCACCAGTAACAGTATCAGCATATTCTAATAATCTTTCTGTTGCATCCGATCTTTTATTAAATAAAACATCTTCTACATATTCTAATAATTCTTTGTCGACATTATCATAAACCTCTAACATTGTAGGGTTTACAATCCCCATATCCATTCCATTTTGAATCGCATGATACAAAAATGCAGAATGCATCGCTTCACGCACTTTATCATTACCTCTAAATGAAAAAGAAACATTTGAAACCCCTCCGCTGATATGTGCACCAGGAAGATTTTCTCTAATCCATTTTGTCGCCCTGAAAAAATCTAAAGCATTGTTATTATGCTCTTCCATTCCAGTTGCTACAGGAAAAATATTTGGATCGAAAATTATATCATCCTGTGGAAATTTTACAACATCAACTAAAATATCATACGCTCTTTTACAAATCTCTATTCTACGGTCATAATTGTCTGCCTGACCATTCTCATCAAATGCCATAACGATAACGGCTGCACCATAGCGTTTGATTAATTTTGCTTGATGAATAAAGTTTTCTTCCCCCTCTTTTAATGAGATTGAATTTACAACCCCTTTACCTTGAATACATTTTAAACCTGCCTCAATAATTTCCCATTTCGAACTATCAATCATTACAGGAATTCT
>CANCEQ010000067.1 GCA_947375085.1 Flavobacteriales bacterium | reverse complement strand
AATTACTTATTAAGCAAAACTCGGCAAATTTACAGCTTCAACTGAAATAATTTCAGGAGCTATTTTTTTAACTGCTTCTTCTACTCCGGATTTTAAAGTCATCATACTCATAGAACAATCACTACAAGCACCCATTAACATCACTTTTAAGATTCCCTCGTCTGTTATTTCAACAAATTCTATATCACCTCCATCTGCTTCGAAAAAAGGTCTTAATTCCAATAAAACAGTTCTTATTTTTTCTTCTAACTCTACTTTATTTAAAATCATGATACTAATTGTTTAATGGATGATGTTTTTTTTACAATTTTAACTTGTTCAACAAATGTTTGTACCAATTCATCGAATGCAATTGATGAAGGAGTGTTTTCTTGAAAAACGGCTGGTCTTCCAATATCACCCGCTTCTCTAACACTTTGAACCAAAGGAATATGACCCAAGAAAGGAACCTCCATTTTTTCAGCTAAGTCTTTTGCTCCGTTTTTACCAAATAAGTAATATTTATTTTCTGGTAATTCTGCAGGAGTAAACCAAGCCATATTTTCTACTATCCCAACGATTGGAACATTAATCGTATCCATTTGGAACATATTTACTCCTCTACGTGCATCTGCTAAAGCAACCTCTTGAGGTGTACTTACAATTACAACACCATCTAGAGGTACTAATCCTACTAATGATAAGTGAATATCTCCAGTACCAGGAGGTAAATCGATTAACAAATAATCTAATTCTCCCCAATACGCATCAGTAAACATCTGACTCATTGCTTTTGAAGCCATAGGTCCTCTCCAAACAACTGCGTTATCTTGTTCTGTAAAAAATCCTATAGATAATATCTTTAATCCGTAACTCATTACCGGATTAATTTTAGAAACACCATCTACATCAATCATAGAAGGTCGTTCTTTTACTACATCAAACATTGTTGGCATAGAAGGTCCATAAATGTCAGCGTCAATTACACCTACTTTATATCCTGCTTTTGCTAAACCACCTGCTAAGTTAGCTGTTATAGTAGATTTACCAACTCCTCCTTTACCTGAAGCAACAGCAATAATATTTTTTACTTCTGGAAGAATTTTACGATGTGTGTTTTTTTCGTTTTGAGGCAATCCTTTAATTGAAGCAATCACCTCAATATCATTACCATAAACACGTTTTAAATTAAAATCGATTGCTTCTTGCATTCTTTTTTTAGCATGCAAAGCAGTATTATAAATCGCTACTGTCAATTCAATTTTTGAACCTTCAATTCCTAAATGTTCTACTAAATTTAGAGTTACAATATCTTTTTTTAAATCAGGTTCTATAATCGTACCTAATACTTCTAAAACACTTTCTCTATTTATTTCCATTTCTTTGAATAGTTTCTACAAAAGTACTGAAAAAAGAAAGAGTATTCCAACTATTAAGATTAATTAAAAATAAGAAATCGATAAGGACTTATTACAAATCTTTTCTAATTACTTGATAAATTTCTTTTGTTGATTTGTTATATACAAATATTAATAAATGCATATTCTCTACATTATATTTTTGAGGTAATTGGTAACTGTAATTCAAATAATATTTTTCTCCAGTTGTTATTTTACCATTTTTGTCTTTTTTAAAATCATCTGAAAGTTTTCTACCTGCAGCTAATCCGTCGATACACCCTCTTTGTATATCATGATGAACATAATTATGATCTAAAGTAGGAGTCGGCCAATCTGCTGGAGTGGTCTGAGGAGCAATTAATGAATCTTCTATTAAATAAACAACTTGATATAGCTCATCAGAAATACTTGATTTAAGTTCGACCTCAGTATGTAAAAACACTCCTCTTGTAGATGGAAAATAATTTGTTAAAGCCTGTAAATTTACTTTTAAATTATTCTCTGATAAAATAGAGGTTGTATAATTATCCCAAGAAGTATAATTTTGAAAAATTTGCCCACCATGAGCCGTTCTATTTACCGTACCAGATGGATTACCAACAAAACCACCATCGGTTATTAGTTTTGAAATCTCCAATCCTTGAGGATTCGTAAAATCATTAGAAAACACTGTTCCTGAAGTAGTTTGAAAAGCAGTCGTTCCATTAGGTCCCGAATGAATTGATGCAACAAAAACTCGATTCAAATGTGCAGCTTCAATTTCTTTTGCCGTTTTAGCAGCATAAGGGCAGTTAACACATTTATGTCCTGTGAAATCTTCAATTAATACATTTCTGTTTGTATTAGTATTTTGAGAAAAATCAATCCATAATGTATTTTTATATTGAGCTAAAGTCATTCCAGATAAAAGTGTCGTATCAATATCAACAAATTGTTTTGGATATGGATTCTTTACCTTATCGCATGAACTATTCATTACAATTGAAAATAATCCAATTACAAGAAATATAAAATAAGTAATTCTGTTTTTAAAACTTTGTTTAACCATTCTATTGAAATACATATAAATACGGTTTAAATTAAAAACTTTGTGTAAATGAAAATGTCAGCCCATTCGATGCGGGTACATTTCTACAAACACCACCTACACAAAATAAACCAGCTCTTTGTCGTCCTACTGATACTGTAAATCTAGATGATCCTTCAACATAACCAACAGTTCCAATAACGTAGTGAATTTGCAAATCTTTTTCAGGGTTCGAATAATTGTATTGATCCATCACACCAAAAAACCAATTCGATTTAAAATTATATTCAATAACTGCGGTTGCCCAATCTCCTTTATCTCTTGACTTTCCTTTATTGGTAACTAATTCTTGTAATTCAATTCTAAGTGAATGATTTTTATTAATCTTATAACCAGCCTCAATCACTCCAACATGTGAGGAAATAATTCCAGTTGCATCTTCTGTTACTTTTGCAACATCATTGTTTAATTTAATATCAAAATAACTAACAATCAAGTTAAATGATTTTGTAAACTTTCTAGAAATACTAAAATTAATATCTTGCCAATATAAATTATTACTTTGATCAAATAGCTTCCCAACATAAGCAACACCTGTAGAATCAGTTGCTTTGATTGTTGATGTATGTTGTAAAGGCTGATAAGCAGTTGAAAAATTACCATTTAAAGTTGTACCATACGTTCCTCCCAATTTAGTTCCTTTGGGAATTGTATATACAATTTCAGTTTGATAAGCAATTTCACCATTCAATTGAGTCGCATATGGATAAAGTGAAGCTACTAAATTGTAAGTATGCGTTTTATTCATTGAAGGCAAGTAATTAATCAAATCAACTTGTAATGATTGATTTCTATCTGAACGAAAACTCATATTATCCACCGATTTTCCAGAAAATGAAAAACCAAAACCTTTTTTTGAATAACCTAAATTAAAAAGTGCTGCATGTCCAGTATTATAAATCTCTTTGTTATCTGAAGATGGATCATTTTCTTTAAAAGCGTATTCAGCATCAAACGTTAATTTTCCATATCTTAATTTAGCTCTACCTCCGTAACTCCCAACATTTTCAGGTAATTTAAGTAGATCATTATCATCTTTTTGATATTTACTTACAAAAGAAGCTCCTAAAGTAACATCAAACTTTTTTTCAGCTAGACTTTTAAATAATTCATTTATGTGAATTTCCCCATCTAAACCTCTAACAATTCCTGAAGAACGAACGACTACACCTGATTTAAAATCTTGGCGTTGATTCCCATAAACTCCCTTTAAAATTATTCCTTTTAGTGGTCGCACAATAAGTCTCATTCCGTCCATTGCATTATCATAACCTAATGCTCGATTTTCGTAGGCTCTGAATAACAAACCTGCTCCGAATTGTTCATAGAAATTTCCTAGGGTTACATCAATTTTATCATTAACAAATCCTATGTATCGCATACCTAGACCAGTTCCGTCAAAACGATCTGGATAACCATTAATATGAGGCATATATGATTCAATTCTCATCCCTGCTTTAAAACTACCTTGAGTATAGAACGCATTCATATATGAATTAAGCAATCCTTTTTGTGGTGGCAAATTTGCGCCAATTAACGAATCAGCTCTTAAATATTGAAATGTACTCTCAATATTCCCAGTTATATTTGCCCCATTCCCATTGGTTTGATTATAAGCGAAAAAAGAGGTGAAAAGGAAAAATGTAAAGAATATTTTTTTGCTCATTAAAGTATTTTAAAATGAATTAAAAAGAATTTAAGTATTACTTAGTAGAAAGTTTTTTTATTTCTTCATATAATTTATCCTCATCACCTGGAGCATAATTATTATGAGAATATACAATATTTCCAGTAGCATCCACCAAAAAAGTATGAGGAACATTGTTGACACCCATGGCACGTTTAAAATCGCCATTCACATCCATTAAAACTAAATATTCCCAAGATTTACCATCTACATATACAGGTACTTGATTTTTTGTTTTTTCATCGTCGATAGATACTGCAACCAGATTTACACCAGTTTCAGTCTGCCAATCAGAATATAAATCATGAATTGTGTTTAACTCTCTTTTACAAGGTGAACACCATGTTGCCCAAAAACTAATAACAACAGGACCTTTAAAACCTAAATCAGCAGTGTTTACAGATTTACCATCCATATCCTTTAACTGTATAGCTGGAATTTTTTTATTCTCAAGAATATGAGTATTCTCTTGACAGAATGCAGTTAATGCAAGAGAAAAAGTTAAAAGTAAAGAAAAAAGATTTTTCATGAATAGTAAATTTATTATATGTTATGTAAATACTGTTCTAACAATTATTAATCCAAAAGTAATACATTTTCAAAAACAATAAAAAAATTATCTATGAATTAAAAAAAGAATGAATTAACTTGATATTGAAAAGGCAATTTCTTATATTTGTTTTTCGCAAATTATACAAACATGAATAAAACTTTACTTATACTTTCCATATTTCTATCGATTAACATAATTAGTTTTTCTCAGATTTCAATAAATGTTGTTAATTCTCAAACAGATATTTCTGGAAATTCATCTAATCCATACAATATTAATTTAGATCCTTCTAATAATGAATTAGTTAATTTTGGATTTTTCAGTTTAGATTTAGAATTACAAAACAATACAGGTATTACAAAATCTTGGCGAGTTACTCGAAAAAAATTAAACGTTGCTCAAAATTGTCTTGATCAATTAGCCATTCTTGGTTCAAATTATGACCCTATTGGAGATGTATGGATGACACCTTCAAATAACGCAATAACTTTAAATAATTCCGAAAAAACTACTTTAAATATTCATTATTTCCCAGGAGATGCTGGTGATTCTCACTATCGATATTATATTGGGGATGGTACAAATTTTGAAGATTCTGTTGATATTAAAGTGATTTACACATTGCCAATTTCAATTAATGTCCTTAATTCTCAGACTGATATTTCAGGAAATTCATCAAATCCTTACACAATTAATTTAGATCCAACAAATCATGAGTTAACTTCTTTAGGCTATTTTATATTAGATTTAGAGCTTCAAAATAAAACAGGAATAGCAAAAACTTGGAGAATCACAAGAAAAAAATTAAATGTTGCTCAAGATTGGTTAGATCAAATATGTATACCTGGTAATTGTTATGATCCTTTTGGAGATGTATGGTCTACACCCGCAAATAATCCAATCGTATTAAATAATACAGAAAAAGCACTTTTAAATTTACATTTTACTCCTGGTTCTTCAGCAGGAAACTCAATTTATAGATACTATATTGGAAACGGTACTACTTATGAAGATTCAGTAGATATTAAATTATCGTATACATTAGGTGTTAAGGCAAATAAACAAAATACAACGTTTTCAATAGGTCCAAACCCTGCTTCTGAACAAGTTATTATTTCAACAAATTCGAATGAATTATCAACTGTTAAAATAATAGATGTATTAGGTAATAATGTTTACTCAGAGTCTATTTCAGGAAACAAAAAAATTGATGTTTCTGATTTTAAAAACGGTATATATTTCATTAGTATTGAATCTTCAGAAACAAAAATTTCAAATAGAAAATTAATTATAAGACATTAAAAATTAATAGTTTTATATCAAAGCTGTCTAAAATAGACAGCTTTTTTATTTTAGACCAATTAGATTCGTTAAGATTAATTACATTTGAATTTTAAATTGAAATTGAGCAATATACCAGATATCTATCAAAAAGCATTACTAGCTTCTGTTGAAGCTTCAAATGTTATTATGAAATTTTACAAAAATGGTTTTGTTTCCAATTTAAAAAATGATGGATCACCTGTAACAGATGCTGACATAGCAGCTTCAAAAATAATTTCTTCTATTTTATCAGATACAAATATTCCCATTTTAGGTGAAGAAACAATACATCAAGACTTTTCAGAAAGAAAAAAATGGTCACTTAATTGGTGTGTTGATCCTCTAGATGGTACAAAAGAATTCATAAAACAAAATGATCAATTTGCAGTAAATATTGCTCTCATTGAAAACCATATTTCTGTTTTTGGTGTTATAGCTTCTCCGACAGAAAAAATAGTCTTGTTTGGTGGAGTAAAAACAGGAGTTTACATTTCCAAATTTGAAGACATCCAAAATGATAAAAATTGGATAAAAATAGAGTCGAAAGAATCTAGAAATTCACCAATTGTAATGACGATGTCTCATTCACCGAATTCGGGAGCCCCATTAGATTATATTGAAAATTTAAAAATTAAATATCCTGAAATTAATTTTCTAAAAAAAGGAAGCGCATTAAAGTTTTTTGATTTAGCTCTAGGAGCAGCAGATGTTTATCCTCGCTTTGCTCCAACTATGGAATGGGATATCGCTGCAGGTCAGGCAATAATAGAGGCGTTAGGAGGTAGTGTAAAATCTATTGAACATGGAGAAAGTCTAATTTATAACAAGGAAAATCTTCTAAATCCTCATTTTGTCGTATTAACTAAACCATTAAATGATTTTTAATGAAAAGTAAATTACTTCTTGTTTTTTTATTCTCGTTTATTTATTCGATAACTATTTTGTCTCAACAAAATTTGTTACCAATAAGCTCCTATTACAAAGACAAATTGTTTTCTCCTTTTAAAAATAAAAGTTTTTCAAACGGATCATTTCTTCCAGCTTGTGAAAGTGATATAAACTTAGTTGATAAAATTGCTGACTCTACAAAACAATATTATTATATAACAAGTTTTTTAATTAAAAAACATCTTTTTGAATTAAGTGGAAAAGACTATTACATAACAATATCACCAACGTTTGATATTGCTAGAGGGAAAGATTTAAATGATAGTCTCGGAACAAAATATTATCAAAACACTAGAGGATATCATATTGAAGGAGATTTAATGAAGAACTTTTCATTCTCAACCTCTTTTTATGAAAATCAATCAACCTTCAATAAATTTGAAACTGAATATTATAAATCTGTTGGAGAATTATACCCTACCTATAATTCATATTCTCTTCAAAACGCAGTAATACCAGGAGCTGCTAGAACAAAACCTTTTAAACAAACAGGATTTGATTATGCTTATGCCATTGGAAATGTAATTTACTCTCCAACAAAAAACATAAAACTAATCGGTGGAAATAACGCTCATTTTATTGGAAATGGTCATCGTTCTTTATTTCTTTCTGACAATAGCATTTATACACCTTATTTTCAAATGAATGTAAAACTTAATTCAAAGTGGAATTTTGTTTACATGCGAACAAGATTAATGAACCTAATAAGACGCCCCATTCAAACAAATGTTGAAGCATATTACCAACCAAAAGGTTATTCCGTTAATTACCTTACTTATAAAGCATCTGATAAAATAACAATCAGTTTTTTTGAAGGAGTAATATGGTCTAAAGGTGATTCAATTTCATCCCATAATGTAAACCCAATGTTTTATAACCCAATACCAGGGATTTCGGAATTAGGTGAGAAAAATAAGAAAAAAATAAATGGCCTTTTAGGTGTCAATTTAGAATATTTATATGATTCACATCACCGATTTTATAATCAAATTGCTTTGAGTAATTATGACTTAAAAAATATAGGTTTTCAAATCGGATATAGAGGATATGACATTGCTGGCCTAAAAAATTTCATGATTCAAGCTGAATATAATAACTTACCAAAACATTTATATTATTCAAAAAATTCTAATCTTAATTATTCAAACTATAATTTACCATTAGCTCATACAAAAGGAACAAATTTTCAAGAGTTTTTGGTTAGAGCAAATTACGAGTATCAATATATTTATGTTGATGTTAAATTAATTGTTTATTCTTTATCTGATTATTTAAGCGGAAGTCTAGAAGCAGTTAATTTAAATTCAAAAACTCAAACTGGAATTATTCAAAATCATCAATTTGAGGCAGGTTGTAGATTCAATAGAAAAATGAATATTACTGTATTTGGGTCCTACTTATTCAGAAACGATACTTCTAATAATTCGACTCCTACTAAATTTTTTAATCTTGGAATTAGAACTGGATTAATAAATCATTACAACGATTTTTAAAATGAATAAATTTCTGCTTTTCATATTTTTTCCATTTGTATTTAACGCTCAAGTTGATTTAGGATCTTTGTATGAAGAACTTCCAAATGATTCTATTTATCCTTTGAGTACTGATGTTCATACTTCATTAAAACCATTTATCCGAACAAAAAACGACAATTTATCTAAAATCTCTTACGGTTTTGGTAAGGACTCACTTTCAAAAAATGTATATCTAAGTCCAATTTTTGATATTGGAACAGAATTCGATAAATATGCATCAGTAAAAATTGGTTTAGGAGCATCTTTGACTGGTACTTTCAAAAACAAATTTTATTTTAAATTAGCTGCCATTCAAGGTTACGGAAAAAGTAAAAACAAACTTTTTCAGCCAAAATCATACCTATTTCATTTAAATAATAAAAATGATTTTTCATACACAGATATCAGAGGACGAATTTCATATACACCAAATTCAATTTTTAATTTTCAAGTTGGAATAGATCAAAATTTTATCGGTGAAGGAAATAGGTCTTTTTTACTTAGTGATTATGGCTCACCTTATCCATTTGGTCAGATTAGAGCTAAATTTTGGAAGTGCGAATATTCAATTTTATACCAATTTTACAGAGAAATAAATAGTTCAAATGATTGGAAGTCAAAGTATTCAACTTCTCATTATCTGTCAATAAACTTTACAAAAAAAATAAATTTAAGTTTGTTTGAATCTGTTTTATTTACTCCAAAAGACCCTTCTATTCGAAGAGGATTTGATGCTGAATACTTAAATCCAATTGTGTTTTTTAGACCTCAAGAATACTCAATTGGATCTTCTGATAATAGTTTTTTAGGAGCTCAATTAACTTATCGCTATAAAAAATCGACTTTATATGCACAAGGTATATTAGATGACTTTTTATTATCTGAAATCCTTGCGAAAAATGGCTACTGGGCTAATAAATATGCGTATCAACTTGGAATTAAAGGGCGATTTAATAAAAAAAATATAAATTATTTTTATAGAATTGAAGCAAATATATGTAGACCTTATACTTATTCACATGTGTCAACTGATGCGAATTATGGTAATCAAGGAAATGTTTTAGCTCACCCTTATGGTTCAAATTTTGAAGAAATATTAGCTGAAATTAAATGGCAAAAAAGCAATTGGATTTTTAAAGGCTTTTTAAATTATTTTTTACATGGAATAGATAAAAATGAGGGGGTAAGTTATGGAGGAAATATTTATGAATCATATAATTCTCATCCAAAAGAGCATAATAATTATATAGGGCAAGGCGTGAAAACAAATGGAATTAATCTCATTATTTCAACAGCATACGTATATGACAAGAAAACAAATTTACAGTTGTTCTTGGAGAATCATTTTCAAGGAAATACGTATACCAAATTACCATTTTACCAGCTTGTAATAGGAATTCGAAGTTGTCTTTGGAATGATTATAGAAATTATTAATCTTTCTTTTTGGGTTTAAATTTTCGTTTCTTTTTAAACGTATTTGTACTTCCCGTTTTCCAGATTGGTCCTTCTCCTAATTCTTCCGGTAATATTTGACGTGGAATTTCAGCTTCAATCAGTTTTTCGATCCTTTGCATTTTTTGCATATCTTTTTCATTAATCAAAGTATATGCTTCTCCTTTCGTGTTTGCTCTCGCCGTTCTTCCAATTCGATGAACATAATCTTCGGCATCATGTGGAGCGTCATAATTGATCACCATATTTATTTCTTTGATGTCAATACCTCTACTCATTACATCTGTAGCAACAAGAATTCTAATTCTTTTCGATCTAAAACCTCTTAACACTTCTTCTCTTTCTGCTTGTGTTAAATTAGAAGAAATACCTTGTGATTTAAAACCTAATTTTCTTAATCCTTGAACTATCTCAGAAACTTTACTTTTAGATGAAGTAAAAATAATGATGCTTGTATATTCAGGTCGTTGTTCTAAAATATGTTTAATAACTGGTATCTTTTGATTATCATAAGTCAAATATAAATTTTGAGATACTCCAGGAGCAGGTTTAGAAATTGATAATGTAATTTCCTCAGGATCTTTTAAAATCTTAGCCGCTAAGGTCCTAATTTTAGGTGCCATTGTAGCGCTAAACAATAATGTTTGATGATTTTTAGGAAGATAAGAAATAATTTTTTCTAAATCATCCAAAAACCCCATATCTAACATTTTGTCCGCTTCATCTAATACTAAATGTTTAACATGTTTAAAATTAACATAACCCATTGCTAAATGAGAAATTAATTTACCCGGAGTTGCTACTATAATATCAGTTCCATTTTTTAAAGCATCTTTTTGAATATCCCAATCTTTTCCATCTCCCCCACCATAAATTGCTTGTGAGCCAACTGAAACAAAATAAGATAAACCTTGAATTTCTTGTTCAATTTGAACCGCTAACTCTCTTGTAGGAACAATTATTAAAGTATCAATTGTTAAATCTTCCTTACCTACCAATTTATTCAAAATAGGTAAGATAAATGCTGCTGTCTTACCTGTACCAGTTTGAGCACATGCTATTATATCTTTATTTGCTAATATTTTAGGAATTGCAAATTCTTGTATTGGAGTTGCATTTTCAAACCCCATGTGATCGATTGCTTCTAGTAAGCTTTCGTTCAAATTTAATTCTGTAAATTTCATATTGGCTGTTAAGTTAAACATAATAACTCAATTCATAAAATTGGTTATTCTCATTTAAATCAATAATCTATACACTTTATATATTTTTTTATTATTTTTAAAAACATAATGTATAAATTGCAGTTGCTAAACTATAATTTATAAAAATTAAAGCTATGAATAAAAAAATTACCCTTCTTACATTCATTTTTTCGATTTGTTCCCTTATTATTTACGGACAAAAAGAAGTATATAAAGTAAATAAGCAAAATTGTCGAGAAGGTGAGAATATAGAATATTGCCAAACTCATTTAAAAATGAATGAGTATATAAGTAATCCACAAAATTTACAAGAACATATAGCTTATGAAGCTGAAATTCAAAGTTATATTCAAAATTTTAAAAGTGAAAAAAAGGGTGGTGCTACAGAAAAAGGTACTATTTATAAAATCCCTGTAGTTTTCCATGTTTTACACAATAATGGTATCGAAAATATTTCAAGAACTCAAATTTTAGATCAATTATTTATTCTAAATAGAGATTATAGAAAATTAAATGCTGATACTGCTGATGTTGTTTCTCAATTTAAAGGTATTATTGCTGATATTGGTGTTGAATTTGTTTTAGCAAATAGAGATCCAAGTGGTAAAACATTTAGCGGTATTACAAGAACTGTTGATCCTATAACTAGCGACGGTAGCAATGGTACTCTTCAGGCAAATGCTGTTAAAACTAATAATGACACTTATCAAGGAGAATGGCCTGGAAACAAATACTTAAATATTTTTGTTTGTCAAAATGTAGGTTCTACTGCTGCAGGTTATACTAGAACTCCAAACCCTGACAAATCAATGAATAATGGAATTTGGATTTTACATAATTATGTTGGTGCAATCGGAACTTCTTCAATAAATACAAGTAGAGCGTTAACTCATGAAGTAGGACATTGGTTAAATTTATCTCACACTTGGGGGGGTACAAATAGTCCAGGTGTTGCATGTGGTGATGATGGTGTATCTGATACTCCTGTTACAAAAGGATATCAAACTTGTGCTCTAAATAATGCTATTGATTGTACAAATGGAGTGACTGAAAACATTGAAAATTTTATGGAATATTCATATTGTACTAAAATGTTCACAGAAGGTCAGAAAGCAAGAATGATTGCAGCCCTAAATTCATCTCAAGGTGGAAGAAATAATATTTGGCTTTCAGCAAACTTAAATTCTGTAGCACCTTTAACTTATGCTGATATTCAATCTGATAAAACAATTATATGTGCTGGACAGAGTGTAAATCTAAGTGATAAAGCATATAGTCAAGCAACATCTTGGTCATGGAAAACAGATGGTGGTTCACCTGCAACTTCATCGAGTAAAAATCCTACAATTACTTATTCAACACCTGGATTGTATTCTATAAATCTAACTTCTAGCGTTAGTGGAGCATCTGCTACTGATACTAAAACAAAATACATTCAAGTATTACCAACCTCTCATAGTTTTCCTTATTATGAAAGTTTCATGTATTATAACAAACTTGATGACATTAATAAATGGGGACAATATGACCAAGGAGGAAATAGACCATTTGAGATCTTTACTGGCGCAGGATTTTCTGATGATAAATGTGTGAAATTAGCAAATTTTGATGAAACACTTGTTTCTACAGTAGATGAACTAAACTCAGAAATTATAGACCTTTCTGTAGTGCCAACAAGTTCTCCTTTAACCTTGACTTTTAAATATGCATATAGGAAAAAAATAGACACTAATAATGAATCATTAAAAATTGCAATTTCAACAGATTGTGGTACAACCTGGCTAGTAAGAAATACGATAAGTGGGAATATCTTAACTACTTTAACGTCTTCTAGTTCATGGACACCTCAATCAACTAGCGATTGGACCACAGTTCATGTAACTCAAATAACAAGTCAATATTATAAATCAAATTTTAGATTTAAATTTCAGTTTACAGGTAGTGGGGGAAACAATCTTTATTTAGATGATATTAATATTTACAACGGAACACCTTCTTCTTCAATTGTTTTAGGAATTAATGAAAATCCATTAGATGTAAGTAATTTTGAACTTTTCCCTAATCCTACAGAAGGAGAATTGAATGTTCATTTTTCTATTCCAACGGATAAAGAAGTAGTTTTAGATATTCAAGATTTAACTGGAAAAATAATTAAGACTGAAAAAATAAATGGGATTTTAGGTTCTAATTTAGTTGTTCTTAATACACATGATTTAGTACAAGGTGTTTATTTATTAAAAACACAGATTGGATCTATTCAAAAAATTTCTCAGTTTATTGTGAAATAACAATCTATAATTTAAAAAATGAAAGGCAGGAAAATTCCTGCCTTTTTTATTTCAAGGTATTGTCTAGTCCTGAAATAGCGTTACACAAAAAATAACGTTATGAAAGAAGAAGAAAAAAACGTTTATCAAAAACGTACACAGAAAGACTATTCAATGTCCTTCAAACTGCAGATTGTTCAATCAATTGAACGTGGTGAACTAACAGC
>CANCEQ010000066.1 GCA_947375085.1 Flavobacteriales bacterium | reverse complement strand
TTTGAACTGACCTTAAATCGTCTTTGCTATGAACTCATCGAATCTCACAACGATTTTTCAAATACTGTTTTAATTGGCTTACAACCACGTGGAATTAATGTAGTTACACGTCTAAAGGCTCAGTTAGAAACGATTCTTCAAAAAGAAATTGTTTGTGGGAATTTGGATATTACATTCTACCGAGACGATTTTAGAAGAAGAGAAAAACCAATTATCCCAAGCACAACCAATATTGATTTCGTTATTGAAAATAAAAAGGTAGTCTTAGTGGATGATGTTTTATATACAGGTAGAACAATTCGTTCTGGTTTGGATGCACTTTTAGCATACGGACGACCACAAAAAGTTGAACTTCTAACTTTAATTGATAGAAGATTTAGAAGAGACTTACCCATTCAAGCTGACTATATTGGAGCTACAGTTGATACACTTATTTCTGAGCGTGTTTCAGTTGAATGGAAAGAAATTGAAGGAGAAGATAAAATAGTATTGTATACACCGGAAAACAATGGATAATTTAAGCGTCGAACACCTTACCGGAATAAAAGACCTTACACGTCAAGATATTGAATTAATTTTCAAAACAGCAGATAGTTTTAAAGACGTCATCAATAGACCAATTAAAAAAGTTCCCTCTTTGAGAGATATTACTATCGCTAATTTATTTTTTGAAAATTCAACAAGAACACGCTTATCTTTTGAACTTGCTGAAAAAAGACTTTCTGCCGATGTTATTAATTTCAGTGCTTCTAGTAGCTCAGTTAAAAAAGGAGAAACTTTAATTGATACGGTTAACAATATTTTAGCAATGAAAGTGGATATGGTAGTCATGAGACACCCAAATCCAGGAGCTGCTAAATTTTTATCAGAACGCATTGATGCTAAAGTTGTTAATGCGGGGGATGGTACTCACGAACACCCAACTCAAGCTTTATTAGATGCTTATTCTATTCGCGAACGTTTAGGATCTGTTGAAGGTAAAAAAGTAGTAATTGTTGGTGATATTTTACATTCTCGTGTTGCACTTTCAAATATTTATTGTCTACAAAAACTAGGAGCAGAAGTAATGGTGTGCGGACCAACAACATTGATTCCTAAATACATACACGAACTTGGAGTAAAAGTTGAACATAATTTAATTGCTGCTCTTGAATGGTGTGATGTGGCGAATATGCTTCGTATTCAATTGGAACGTCAAGATATTAAGTACTTCCCTTCTTTAAGAGAATATTCAATGCAATTTGGTTTGACGAAAGAAATCTTAGATTCACTTGATAAAGAAATCATTGTAATGCACCCTGGACCAATTAACAGAGGAGTTGAAATCACCAGTGATGTAGCTGATTCTAAACAATCTGTGATACTTCAACAAGTAGAAAATGGGGTTGCTGTAAGAATGGCTGTAATATATTTATTGGCTTCAAAAATCGAACGTCAATAATTTTAATTATATTTGTCTTAAACACACAATAATGGATTTTCAAACTACACAAAACAAGCTTAGTGCCGTGATTAAGTTCAATGCTGAAAAGTTAACAGCAATCAACGCAACGGAATTAAAAAATGAATTGTTAGAATTGAATAAAAAAGGGGTTAACAATATCATTTTAGACTTAGCTTCAACCAAATATTGTGATTCTTCTGGTTTAAGTTCTATCTTAACTGGAAATCGTTTATGCAAAGACACAAATGGTAAATTTATTCTTTGCGGACTTCAACCAAGTGTTTTTAAGGTAATTCAAATTGCTCAATTGGATAAAGTTTTATTATTGTCTGATACGCAAGAAGAAGCTGTCAAA
The DNA here is from genome assembly GCA_947375085.1 of Flavobacteriales bacterium. The sequence goes on along the minus strand of CANCEQ010000066.1, from coordinate 12,031 downwards.
GTAATTGAAATGTGAATTTCACCGTTACCATTTTAGGCTCAGGAGCCGCATTACCTACTTTTTCTAGAAACCCCACTTCTCAATACATTGAGTGTAATAATCGTCATATTTTAATTGATTGTGGCGAAGGAACTCAAATGCAAATGCGCAAATACGGCGTTAAATTTCAACGTATTTCTCATATTTTAATATCTCATTTACACGGCGACCATTTTTTTGGTTTAGTTGGATTGTTAAGTACCATGCATTTATTGGGAAGAGATGCAGGAATTACAATTTACGGTCCAATCGGTTTAGAAGAAATTATTAAAAGTCAGTTGGAAATTGCAGGTGCACGTTTAGATTTTGGTTTAACCTTTGTTCCTTTAGATGGAAAAACACCAGGTTTACTTTTTGAAGACAAATTAATTGAAATTCATACTTTTCCTTTGAAACACCGCATTCCTACTAATGGATTCATTATAAAGGAAAAACAAAAAGAATATTCTCTATTAGGTGATGCTTTTAAAGCAGATGGACTTTCCATGACTTTCATTCCAAAATTTAAAAATGGAGAGAATGTGATTGACGAAAATGGAGTAACACATTATTTTGAAGAATATACCACTCCACCTCCTACTCCACGTTCTTACGCATTTTGCTCTGATACAGCTTATTACGAATCAGTAATTCCACACATTGAAAATGCAAATTTATTGTATCACGAAGCTACATTTACAGAAATTCATAGAGCGAGGGCAAAAGCAACATTTCACTCTACAGCAATGGATGCTGCTAAAATTGCAGTAAAAGCAAATGCTAAAAGACTAATATTAGGACATTTAAGCGCTCGTTTTGAAAACGGAAATGAACATACCGCTGAAGCTAAGACTATTTTCGAGAATGTAGAAGTGGTTGAGGATGGGAATGTTTATGAGGTTGATTGATTGATTTTTTTTAGGGACAAGTCGCGACTTGTCCCTAAAAAAAAAAAAAAAATCATTTCAATTGAAATTTTGTACAACCATCTTTTGTAATATTAACTGTACCATTCCAAGTATATGTTCCATCTGTTGCTGAAAAAGTATGGTCCCCAACTGAAAGATTATTAAAAACTGCACATCCTGAAGCTCCACAAGAAGAAGGAACTCCAGTATATTCATCTGTTATACTAGAAGAAACACCTTCTATTGTAACATCTGTAACCCCATAACCACTGTTTGTAATTTGCCAAAAAGTAACATTTCCAGTTGCTTTTTTAATTGTTACATTTTTAGATGAATAACTAACTTTTTTACCTGTTCTAGATAAAGCTTCTAAAGTAAAAGTGATTATACCTTCGGAAGCATTCGGACTTAATGTATAAATCAAATGTTCATTCACTGATGATTGACCGTCAGAAATAGTCCATTTATAACTTTTCGCATCAATTGAAGTATTTGTCAAAATAATTTGTTCTCCAGGTGAATATTCAGTTTTATCTGTAGTAAAAATTGCAGTCGGTTGCTTTTGACAGGAAAAGAAAATCCCTAATAAAATAATCAATAAAAAACTTAATCTTTTTTTCATATAACATTTCCGTTTTTATAGTGTTGATCTACACTTTTATAATTAAAAACTTTCTACTCATAAGGTTTTTCGAATCCACCTTCCTCTATTCTCAAGCTCGAGAAAAAAACTTTGCTTATTGAATAAATCTTCTTGGATTTTAATTTATTTGGTTAAATCGTATTAACAAGCAGTGAGATTATCTAAAAGCGAAACAAATATAAAAATAATTTAGTCAAACTAAAAATTATAAATATTAAACTAAAATTATAAACGATATGATAGGAGTAACTTTAAAGTATGAAAGAAAAGTTAGCAGAACGTATACGAATGACTCGACTAATAAAAAGTTTGAGTCAACAAAATATGGCTGATGAATTAGGGATTACTGTGGCTTCTTATTCAAATATTGAAAGGGGTGTAACTGAGTTAACTGTTGTTCGTTTAGATGCTATCGCTAAAATTTTAGGAGTTTCTTTACTATCTCTAATAAATTTTGAAGAAATAAAAATCATTCAAGACCCCAAAGTGGATTATCCTGAAAATGAGACTCATCAACAATTAAGTGAAATAATCAATAAACTAAATCAACAACAAAAAGAGATTGAAAAATTGACTTCTGAATTGAATAAATTAAAGAATTTATAAAAATCCAAACCAATAATCACCGATAAATGATAAAAATACAGACCAATGCATTATATTTTTTTTGTAGGTACAAGTCGCGACTTGTCCCTACAAAAAAATAAAAATATCAAACATCCATTTCCGCTAATTCTAACCAACGGTCGGATTTAATTTCTAATTCTTTTACAACTTCCCCCAAACGATTTCCAGCATTCATCAATTCAGTATTTGAAAGTGTTGTATCTGATAATTTTTCGGTTAAAAGTGCTTTTTCATTTTCCAAAGCCTCGATTTCACCTTCCATATTCTTGAATTCCACTTTCTCTTTGAAATTCATTTTTCTTTTCTCGTTCGGTTTTTCGTTTTTAACGACTTTCACTTCTTCTAATGGAACTGAAACAGTTGTCGCTTTTCTGTCGTCTTTCAACTGTTGCGCCATTTTTTGACGATATACAGTGTAATTACCAAAAGTATCTTTAATCTCTCCAGAACCGTCAAAAACGAATAAATGATCTACCATTTTATCCATGAAATAACGGTCGTGAGAAACGACAATCAAACATCCTTGGAAATTACGCAAGTATTCTTCTAGAACACTCATTACGAAAATATCTAAGTCGTTGGTTGGCTCATCTAAAATCAAGAAGTTTGGGTTTTTCATCAAAACAGTCATCAATTTTAAACGACGTTTCTCTCCCCCACTTAATTTATACACGTAATTGTACTGCATATCCCTTGGAAATAAAAATTTCTCCAAAAAGTTTGCTGCAGTCATTGTTTTCCCTTTTTCTAACGGAATATATTCAGCAATGTCTCGAATAACATCGATTACTTTTTTATCTTCATCTACTTGGATTAATTCTTGGTTGAAATAGCCAAAAACAACTGTATCTCCTACAGAAACAGTCCCTTTGTCTAACTCTTCAAAACCTTGAATCATATTTAAAAAAGTAGATTTTCCAGTACCGTTATTACCAACAATCCCTACTCTTTCTTGACGTTTGAAGACATACGATAAATCGTTGATGATTTTTTTGTCTCCAAAAGCCTTATTCATTTTATGAATTTCAACAATCTTAGATCCAAGACGTTCCATTTTAATAGGAATCTCTAATTCATCTTCGTTCACACGTTGAGAAGCAACTTCTTTTAAATCTTGAAATGAATCTACACGGGCTTTTTGCTTTGTACCACGCGCTTTCGGTTGACGTCTAATCCAGTCTAACTCTTTTCGCATCGTATTACGCGCTTTGTCGATTGTAGAACCTAATTGTTCTTGACGTTCAGCCTTTTTCTCAAGATAGTAAGAGAAATTTCCTTTGTATTTATAAATGGTTTGATCCTCCATTTCCAAAATTGTATCACATACAACTTCTAAGAAATAACGATCGTGCGTCACCATTAAAATAGTTGATTTTGATTTAGAAAGATATTCTTCCAACCATTCAATCATATCAAGATCTAAATGGTTTGTTGGCTCATCTAAAATTAAGAAATCAGGTTCTCCAATTAAAACTTTCGCTAAAGCAACACGCTTTTTTTGTCCACCTGAAAGATTAGATATTAACTGGGTTGTATCTTCTAATTTTAAACTTGCTAAAATTTGATGTACTTTATTTTCTGTATCCCAAGCATTTAATACAGTAATTGCTTCGAAAGAATTTTCAATCAATTTTTCATCACCTGAAAGCATCGCAACATTGTATGCTTTAACAGCTTGTAATTCAGGCAAATCGTGAGAAAACACTTCTTCCATAATCGAATGTGTTTCATCTAAATTTTCAGATTGCTCCATAAAAGCAACGCGATAGCCATTTCTGAATACAATTCGACCTTCGTCTACTTGATCAGCACCAATTAAACAACGCAAAAGAGTCGTTTTTCCACTCCCATTTTTCGCTACGATTGCTACTTTTTGACCTTGGTCTACACCAAACGTCAAATCTTTAAATATAACTCTTGCACCAAACGTTTTGGTGATATTTTCAACAGAAAGAAGATTCATTTATTAACGAAGACGATTCAAAGAATCAATCAATTTTTTATCGCGTTTTATGCCATTATTGGCAAGGGATATACCTACTAAAGATAATGAAATAAGATAGAAACCATTTCCTATTTTAACAGTAGTCTCTTCATTTTCAATAGGATTCGGATGCATAAAATAGAATGCAATAACAGCAACAATTAGTAGAACATTTAAAAATCCTGCTATTCTTACTAATAAACCTTGACGTTTTAAATCTTTAAATGAGAAAATAGCTACAATTTGTAAAACTACAGCTAATACACTAATTAAGTACAATGGGTAATTTGCATATGCTTTTGAACCTTCAACTTTGATGGTATCAAAAACACCAAAAGCAGTAAATTCGTAGATTTTAGTTCCAATTAAATAAAAAATAGGAGTTCCAAAACTAATGATTGACAATAAAATAATTGACAATAAAAGATAAACAGTCTGAATACGTTGAATCATAATAATTATTTTTTAACAAAGATAAAAAAGTCTCAGTAAGAAACCTTCTTATTCAAGTGAATAAAATATACATTTTAAATTTTTAGCTTTTACAATTGGATAACCATGTGGAATGTAAAATTGTAAAGAATCAATATTTTTATATTTTGTTGTATCGATAAAATCTTTCGAAAAAGGATAAAACTCATTCAATTCATCAATTTTATTTCCAATAAACAAATCTATCTGTTTAGTTATTTGGCCATTTTTAAAATAGGTTAATTTCAAGTTTGGATTACTTTCTGGATTTGTTAAAAATAATTCTCCTTTAAAGCGAACTCCTAATTTAGAATTGAACCATTCCTTTTTCGGTGTAAAACTTTCAATTTTTATTTCATTATCATATTTCATGGTAAATTCAGTAGGTTTAAAACTTACAATCTCCTTTTTATGTTTTCCCTTAATTTGGTATTCATCATAATGAGTCATCCATGAAAATCTGCTATCTGTTTTTAAAAAGATACTCCAAAATTTTTCTTTAGTCATTAAATCGTAATGTAAAATATTTCTATTGAATTGAATTTGAAGAATTTGATAAAAATAAATCATACAAATTGAATACAAAATAACAATTGCTTTCAACCAAGACTGAATGGATACATAGAATAAAGCAATCATTAGTATAAATAAACTTGTGAAATCAACGAATGGTCTCATTCCTAATCCTCCTCCATACCACCAACACCACCATGAAGATGTTATGTAGGTAATCACTATAAAAAACAGTAAAAACCCAAGTGTAAAATAAGTTCGCTTAATCATTCCCCACACGAATGCTGGCAACACCAATAAGAGCATAGGATTGTAAACAAAAAAGCCTTTTTCGAAACCGAAAAGTACTTCAAACCATTTAGGATTCAAAAGGAATTCAAAATTTTCACCGGAGTAGGAATTTAATGTCCATCTTCCAATTTGGGAATGAACATTATAAATTTGTAAAAAAATCAACCCTAAAAAGAGTAAAACTGAAATTACAATTTTCGATTTAAAAATTGTAAATAATTCAAAAATAGTATTCTTAAAATCCAACCAATTCGTAAATAAAAAAGGAACTATTAATACGATAAAAATATTAGTCGGACGAATTAAAAAAATCATTCCTAATAAAAGTCCAAGCCAAATTAAAGTATTTCCTTTTTTTGATATTGCCCATTTTTTTACAAAAAAACAAAAACCATGTAATTGCACAAAACGAATATATATGTGAAAAACTAGGATTGATTGATGCGTAAAAATTGACACTTGTTCCTACTGATGTTAAAATCACCATCAAGGAGATAATTGAATTCGAAAAGTTGAATAGCTTAAAAAGCTGAATCAATCCTAAAACTCCTAGTAAAGAGTAAAATAATGCCGAAATCGATACAGTAAACTGATAACTTTTCGAGTAACCGTCGGTATTCGTTCCTTTTAATCTGTTTAAAGTATGATTTATCAAGAAAAAAGGAGATATACAAATGGCGGTTCCAATAAAACACTTGCTAGTCACCTTGTTGTCAACCACAATAAAACCTAAAGAAAATTTACCAGTTTTATATTTTTCACAAACTGGATGTATAAATGAAAAATTAGATGAGTTTGTATAAATAAACCATTGCGGTAAATATGCATAGTAACCTGATCCATCGGAATCTATTGTTAAACTATGGTCGGCAACCGTATTTTCAGAGTTTGTCCAACCAAAATATCTATCACTTTGTGTAATTTGAGTATATGAACAAGCTAGAACTACCAACACAAGAAAATACTTGTGATTTAAAAAACTAGAAATCATTGACTTTATCTTATACATCAAATCGATTGTAACTGTTTAAATTCTTGCATTATTCCGTAATACAAAATCTAATAAAACAATTGCAGCCATCGATTCAACAATCGGAACTGCTCTGGGTACTACGCATGGATCATGTCTACCTTTACCTGTAACAAGAATTTCATTTCCTTCTTTATCAATTGAATTTTGTTCTTGAACAATCGTTGCAACTGGTTTAAAAGCTACTCTAAAATATATTGGCATTCCGTTAGAAATTCCACCTTGAATTCCTCCACTGTGATTGGTTACAGTAGTTCCATCTTCTAGAAAAGCATCATTATGTTGAGAACCTCTTAACTCTACTCCTGAAAACCCAGAACCATATTCAAATCCTTTAGCTGCATTTATAGAAAGCATTGCTTTACCTAATTCAGCATTTAATCGATCAAATACAGGTTCACCTAATCCTAAAGGAACACCTTTAATTTCACAACGAACACAGCCTCCAATAGTATCTCCGTCTTTTCGAACTTCTCGAATTAACACTTCCATTTCTTCAGCTTTTGAAGGAATTGGACATCTAACAGGATTAGATTCTATAGTTTCATAATTTATACTTGAAAGTTCTTCTGTTGACAGTCTAACCGAACCTACTTGATCTACAAACGCTTGTATATGAATATCTTGTGAGTTTAAAATTTGTTTAGCCAAAGCACCTGCTACAACTCTAGAAGCTGTTTCGCGCGCACTTGATCTTCCACCACCTCTATAATCTCTATGACCGTATTTTTTTTCATAAGTAAAATCAGCATGAGAAGGTCTAAAAGCATCTTTTATATGAGAATAATCATTAGAACGTTGATCTTCATTTGGAATAATAAAACCAATTGGAGCGCCAGTAGTTTTTCCTTCAAAAATTCCAGACAAAAATTGTACTGTATCAGATTCTTTTCGTTGCGTTACAATTGCTGATTGTCCAGGCTTTCTTCTGTCTAATTCTTGTTGAATTAAATCAAAATCTATTTTGAAATTTGAAGGAACTCCATCTATTACTCCACCAATAGCTACTCCATGAGATTCACCAAAAGTGGTCAGTTTAAAAATTGTACCTATAGAAGATCCTGCCATTTTATAAAATATTTACTTTACAAAGTAAATAAATTAAATGTTTAGTATAGATATTCTTACTTTTTAATTGTTTAATTAGAATTAATTACCGTTTATCGTCAGTTTAGTTTTTAATTAACGGTTAATTTATTACATTTGTGTATGATTAAACGTTTTAAAATAAATGAAATTAGTCTTTTATTAAACCAATTTCCAGTAGTTGCTATTATTGGTCCTCGTCAATGTGGCAAAACTACCTTAACAAAAATGGAGGTTTTAAAACTAAAAAAGACAGGATTGTATTTTGATTTGGAAAGTCCAAAAGACTCCTCTAAATTTTATGACGCAGAATTTTTACTTGAATCTATTTCTTCCGAAGTAGAGTGTATTGTAATTGATGAAGTTCAACGAATGCCTGAATTATTTTCCATTCTACGTTCGTTGGTGGATAATAATAAACAAAAAGGAAAATACGTTCTTTTAGGTTCCGCCTCTCCTGAATTAGTCAAAGGAGTTTCTGAAAGTTTAGCAGGTAGAATAGCTTATTGTGAAATTTCTCCGTTAAATATCACTGAACTCTATAAAAACAAAGAAGATGTAAATAAATTATGGTTTAGAGGCGGGTTTCCTGACGCTTGGTTATGTGAAACAGATGAAGATTGGTTTAGATGGATGGATAATTTTTTCAGAACATTTATAGAACGAGATTTAAATACGTTATTCGGTGTTTCTTTCTCACCTTCATTAATGTATAAATTATGGAGAATGTTGGCTCATAATCACGGACAAATGTTGAATTCACAAAGTTTAGCTAAAGGTTTAGATATAAGTCCCACAACAATTAATCGCTATATTGATTTTTTAGAAGGTGCATTTATGGTAAGAAAATTACCTGCTTATTTTACAAATGCAAAAAAGAGATTAATTAAAAGTCCTAAAATATATATAAGAGATTCAGGGTTATTAAATTATTTACTAGATATTACAAAAGAACAAGATATTCATTATCATTCAAATGTAGGAAATAGTTGGGAAGGTTATGCTCTAGAGCAAATATTACAACATTTACCAAACTTTATTAAGCCATTTTATTATAGAACACATGATGGAAGTGAAATGGATTTAGTTTTAATACGAGGTATTACTCCAATTGCGTGCATCGAATTGAAAACTACTAATAATCCTTCAGTAACCAGAGGTTTTTATGAAAGTGTTAAAGATTTAAAATGTAATACTAATTTTGTAATTACTCCGTTTCAAGAAGTTACTTTCAAACTAAATGAAAATACGTTGGTTTGTGGTTTAATAGACTTCCTCAACAATGACTTGATGAAATTGACAGCCATTTAGCAATAAAAATGACCGTATATCATCAGTTAAGATTTAAATATACGGTCATTATTACTTTATTTACAAATTGTTTCTTCTGTCATTTTAAGTATTGTACGAACCTCTTCCATCGTAGGAGCTTCAGCATAAGTTCTTAAAACAGGTTCTGTTCCAGAAGGACGAATCATCATCCAACGATTTTCATCGAAGAAATATTTAAATCCATCAATTGTTTTAACCTCGTCTACTTTATAAGAACCAAAAGATTCATATGAATTCTCTTTACACTTCGCAATGATTTTTTGTTTCAATTCTTCCGTAATGTGTAAATCACTTCTTTCAAATTTGAATCCACCAACGATATCGTAAACTTCATTGATTAAATCATCTAATGTTTTACCAGATTTCGCCATGAACTCCCAAACAATTAGTCCCATCCAAATTCCGTCTCTTTCTGGAATATGTCCTTTTACAGCTATTCCTCCAGATTCTTCTCCACCGATTAAAACATCTTGTTCAACCATCATACTAGCGATGTATTTGAAACCAATTTTAACAACTTCACTAACTAAATTATAATGATCTGCTAATTTCTTAACTCGTGGTGTTGTACTGAAAGCAGTAACTACTTTACCGGTCATTCCTTTGTATTTCACTAAATAGTGCATCAACAAAAGTATAATATGATGAGAATCAACAAATTCACCTCTAGAATTATATAAACCAATTCTATCAGCATCTCCATCGGTTGCAAGAGCGCAATCTATTTTACCATCCACTTTTATAAAAGCCTCAAGTTCTTTTAAATTTTTCTCAATTGGTTCTGGTGCCTGACCATAAAAAGAAGGATTGTACTCACAATGAATAAAATGCGTATCAGGTAAAATACGTTTTAAAACATTTTGTCCTGCTCCATACATCGCGTCATACGCAAATCTTAATCCTGAATTTTTAATAGCATCTAAATCAAAATTAGCTTTAACATGATCAACATATCTGGTTTCTAAATCAACTATTTCAACTGTTCCTGCTGCAATAGCTTCTTCAATCGAAACTGACTCCCAATTTATTGAAACTAATTCTGGAATAATATCTTCTATTTCTTGAACTTGTTCAGGTGATAATGGTCCTCCAAAATGTCCTTTTAATTTATACCCATTATATTCGGGAGGATTATGACTTGCTGTCATTACAACTCCTAAAGAGCATTTCAATTGAACACAAGCCAATGAAATCATAGGTGTAGAAATGAAATTTCTAGCTAATTTCACTTGAACTCCTTGACTAATGAATATTTTAGTTGCCGTATTTACGAATAGTTCTCCTGCAAAACGACAGTCGTGACCGATAACAATACTAGGGTTTTCGAAATTTTCTTTTACCCAAACACTTGTTGCTAGAGCTACTCTTGCAACATTTTCAACAGTGAATTCTTCAGCGATAATTGCTCTCCATCCATCTGTTCCGAATTTTATTTTATTTGCCAACTTGTAATTTTTAGTTAAACAAATATAATAAAGAAACTGAATCTTTGAAACTTCATAGAAACAAAAAAGTCGTCTCATTTAATGGACGACTTTTTATAGTGTGTGCTCTTTATTTATTTTGATGTTTGATCCTCTTTTTTAGGAGCTTTTTCTTCTTTCATTTTAGCATCTTTCTTCATTTTAGAATCATCTGCTTTTAAATGTTTAGTATCATCTTTCATTTTTGCTTTATCAGCTTTTATTTTTTCTTTAAGACGAGCTTCTTCTGCCTTATTTTTTTCTGTTTTCGCTTTAGCTAAAGCTTTTTCATCAGCTTTTATTTCTGAAGCATCTTTTTTGATTTCAGCTTTATCGGCTTTCAATAATTCTTTGTCTTCTTTAAGGATTGTTTTTTTATCCTTTTCCTGGGCAAACATAGTTGTACTTAAAAACATCAAGGCAACTATTAGTAATGATCTTTTCATATTTTCCAATTATTAAATGTTATATCTAGTTAAACTGAATATATGAAAAAAGGTTTCAATAAAGTACACAAAATGAACAAAGTAAGCTTTTCATTGAGAAAAACTTACTATTTATCGACTATCTTTAACTTTGTATTATTTCGCTTTTAAAACAACAAAAGGTATTAAGATTTCTTCGAGCGAAATCCCTCCGTGCTGAAAAGTATCTCCGTAATGATTAACGAAATGATTGAAATTATTTTGATACACAAAAAAGTCATTTTCCTTTGCAAATACAAATTCAGAAGACATTTGACCCTTTGGCAAAAAAGCATCTTGTGGATTTTTCACAACAAATACTTCCTTTTCTTTATAAGACATTCCTCTCCCCGCTTTGTAACGCAAGTTCGAATTCAATTCTCTTTGTCCGATTATTTTGATTGGGTTTGAAACTTTTATTGTTCCGTGGTCTGTTGTGATGATCAATTTAGCCTTGGAATCGGCGATTTTTTTGATAATATCTTGTAATGGAGAATGTTCAAACCAAGAAACTGTCAACGAACGGTAAGCCGCCTCATCATCTGCTAATTCTTTGATTACTTTCATTTCTGAACGCGCATGTGAAAGCATATCAACGAAATTATAAACGATTACATTCAAATCATTATCTTTCAATTCATTAAACGTATCTACTAATTTCTTACCTCCATCATAACTTGTTACTTTGTTGTATGACCATTTAATATTTTTACCCAAACGTTTTAAATTTGTTTCAAGTAATTCTTTTTCAAACATATTTTTCCCTCCTTCTTCATCTTCAGACACCCATAATTTTGGATGTAATTTCTGAATTTCAGACGGCATTAAACCTGCAAAAAGTGCATTTCTCGCATAATGAGTCGCTGTTGGAAGAATTGAAAAAATAATATCATCTTCTTCAATCGTAAAATATTTTAAAAAGATGGGTTTCAACATTTCCCATTGATCATAGCGTAAATTATCGATGACAACCAACGCAACTTTTTCTCCATTTAATTTAGGGGCTACTCTATTTTTAATGATGGTATGAATCATTTGAGGAGCCTCTTCGGTTCCATTTAACCAATCTTCATAATTATCTTCTATAAAACGAGAGAACAATGAATTCGCTTCTTTTTTCTGCATATTCAAGATTTCTCTCATTCCTGAATCTTCAATTTTTTCAAGCTCTAATTCCCAAAAAACGAGTTTCTTAAACAAT
>CANCEQ010000065.1 GCA_947375085.1 Flavobacteriales bacterium | reverse complement strand
GATGAAAAGAATTTTAACTTTATCAATTATCGCAGTAGTTTTATCAGTTGTTTTTGCAGCTTGTGCTTCATCTAAAGGTGGTGGTCATTGCGATGCTTATGGAAGTGTAAATACGATTGAAAACAATGATGTAGCTTCAAAATAAGTTACTATCAATTTAAGATATTTGAGGTCATCGAAAGATGACCTTTTTTTATACCTCTTTTCTTCTTAATTCAAAATTCTGACCTAAATATACTTTTCTAACTTGTTCATCTGAAGCCAATTCTTCAGCAGTACCTGCTTTTAGAATATTTCCCTCAAATAATAAATAGGCTCTATCAGTTATAGATAGAGTTTCTTGTACGTTGTGATCGGTTATAAGAATACCTATATTCTTTTTTCTTAGGTCAGCGATTATACTTTGAATATCTTCTACGGCAATAGGATCGACACCAGCAAATGGTTCATCTAACAATACAAATTTAGGATTGGTAGCCAAAGCTCTAGCTATTTCCGTTCTTCTTTTTTCACCTCCAGAAAGTGAGTGACCTAGATTTTTCCTAACATGTGTTAGACTAAATTCTTCCAATAATTGTTCTAAACGTTCTAAACGTTCAGATTTGTTCAATTTTGTCATCTCAAGAATGGCTAAGATATTGTCTTCTACACTCAACTTTCTGAAAACAGAAACTTCCTGTGGTAAATATCCTACTCCTAATTGAGCTCTTTTATACATTGGATAGTCAGTAATGTCTAAATCATCAAGATATACTGATCCTTGATCCGGTTTTACAAGCCCAACAATCATATAAAAAGAGGTAGTTTTCCCTGCTCCATTAGGGCCTAATAATCCAACTATTTCACCTTGATTTACTTCAACAGTTACTCCTTTCACAACGGCTCTACCTTTGTACGTTTTTTGAATTAAATTTGTATGTAGTTTCACTTTTTGAGTCTAAAAAGGTAAATTTAAAAATTAAATGTCATACGAGCTCTAACTCCTAATGGACTTTCCCCAGGATTCAAATGAGTTAATCTCCAAACTAAATCTACTCGAATTAATTTAAAAATATTTTCAATTCCTGCAGTTGCTTCTGCATAGGGTATATTTCCAAATGATTTTGTAAAGGTCGGCAGCAATATTTCTCTTGTACTTTTAGAGGAGATTGATCCATAAGTGGCACGAGTAGAACCTACAAGTCTCCATTTTAATTTTTTAATTCCAGGAATTCGATTTAATATTAAACCTCCAAAATGTTGTTCAACATACCCACCAACATATTTGTCTGAAATAAATTCAAAATAATTTAATTTATTAAAAGTAGTAGTCATTAACCAATAAGATTGATTTCCTTCGTGAATTTTTAAAAATGGATAAGCAGCAGATCCAAAAACATAACCAGCATTAAAACCATATTGAATATTACCAAGTACACCAATTTGGCGTGTGTGGTCCATTGTAAAATCAATTTTCTGGTAATTATAATTGCTCCCTAATAAGCCCTTTACGCCAAAAGCACCTTGCAATATGAAAATTGGAAATCTTGAAGTAATGGATGTTCTGTCGAATGTTGCATTAATATATTCTTCGTCTTTTGCCCAACGTATTCTAGCAGTAAATTCACTTGAGCTTATTTTATTTATTGTATCATTTGTTAATGTCTGAGTATTATATTTAACATAATTTGCTAATCCCAAAGCAGTATACTCTTTCCATTCAAATCCACCAAATAATACTAAATCCTTTTTTACATCTTTTTCTATATTTATTCCTGCTTTATTGACAAACGTTAATTTATCCAACGGGCCAGTTCTAAATAGCGTTCCAAATGTTGAACCTACTGTTGAGGCATTTAATGATTGGCCAATTTGTTGAATATCATAATTATAATAAGCATTTAAAAAATTTCTTTTTTTAGATGGTAGATTAGCTCTAATAGTGACTCCGTATTTAAAGCGTTCATCTCCAATTCCATAAGCTAATTTCCCTCCAAATTCAATTTTTTTAGAGAATTTATTTGAAGTCCTTAAGGCTAGTCCAAATCTGTATTGTTCAATTGGATTTACACTAAATAAACTGTTTAAATTTCCAATCTCTACTTTATTTACAGGGTAATAACCAGTAGATAGGCAAAACGTAATATTTTTTATAGATTTAAATACAGGAAGATTATTTAATGAATCAACCATTTCATTAATACCTTTTTCTTGTGTTGAGAGGGGGACATGACGATGTTCTTTCCAATAATTTTCATCTCTATTACTCGCTTCAGGATGTACTTCAACTGTGTTATCTGATTTATATAAGTCATTAGGATAAACTTGGTTTATTTTAAAGTTTTTTCGCGATGCTAATTTTCTTCCAAATAAACCAAAAGTTTTACCATTTTCTGTAATATTGATATCAGCAATCATTTCTTCTTTAGTTAGCATCCATACTTCTGGTGCTACTAAATTAAATTCGTGAACAAAGTATAAATCTTTGATATAGTTTATATTAGCGCCAGGTGAAATATTACCACTTATTTTTTTGATGGCATATGTGGTGTCAGTAATCCACATTTCACCTTCAAAAGTTAAATCACCGGTCCTTTTTGGTGTAAAACGAAGTTTATAACACCATTTTGAGTCAATGAATGTTGAATCTTCAAGATAGAATTTATAGAATGATCTTGAAAAATTGGCTATCGGACTTACAAATGCTTTATTAAAAATGTTTATGTAGTTATCATATACATTCATATCTAAATACATATCACCAACAAATTGATCTAATTTAACATTTTCAATTCCGGTGATACGCGATGCATTTATTATTTCTTTTTTTCGTTTCGGATTATTTTTATAATAATATTCCGAAAGCGACTCACTTATAATTACAGGCAAATAACTATTACCATCTTCTGTTGAATCAAGGTAATTCATTACTAAATCTAATTTTTTAACAATACCTCGTTCTGTAAATTTATCACTTAGATTATTGATGTCGAATTGTACTTTATTATATAATTCATATTCATATGACTTTAATTTTTCTTTATTGTTAATGTCTTTATTGGCAATAATTCGTTTGTGTAATATTGTTGAAGGAAATTCATCAGGAGGTCTAATGACAACTTCTTCTGTTTCTGTAACTCGAATTGAAAGTTGACAGTTAATTACCTGTTCTTGATCTTTTATAACACTAATTGTATTCGTAAGGTATCCAAAAAAAATAAATTGAAGTGAATCTGTAGCATAGTAACTTTCAATAGAATAGTTTCCAATACTGTCAGACATTGTACCGATTTTCGAATTTAAAAATTGTATTTTAACAAAAGGTATATTTTCACCCGTTATGGCATCCTTTACATTTCCAGTCACTTTAGTTGTCTGACTAAAATAAAGGAATGGTAAAATTAGAAAGAATAACGAACTTAAAAATTTAGTCATATCAATTAAAATTCACCTTTTTTTCTTTTGTTTTTTTCAACTCTTGCAACTACAAAAATACCAACTTCATATAGTAAAAGAATTGGGATCGAAACAACAATTTGACTTACA
This sequence comes from Flavobacteriales bacterium, assembly GCA_947375085.1. The sequence goes on along the minus strand of CANCEQ010000065.1, from coordinate 10,514 downwards.
ATATCAGGAGGAGTTATGGCAGCTGCTAAAATCAGGACACCTACTATTGCATGTTTTCTATATTTCTTTAAAAATTCAGATGTGATTATTCCTAGTTTGGCTAGTAAATATGAGGCAACAGGTAATAAGAATAATAAGCCTGTATAGAAAATAGTTGAAAGAATAAGTCCCATATATGAACTAATGGTTGGTATATTTTCTATTTGTTTACTCATTGAGAAAACAGCGAAAAATTGTACGCAAAGCGGAGTAACTATAAAATAGCCGAAAAGAATACCTAAGAAAAATAAAAGGCTGACATAAAAAACCAAGCCAGAAGCCATTGACTTTTCATTTTGTTTAAGTCCTGGTTTAACAAAAGCCCATATTTGATAAAAAATATAAGGAAAAGCCATTACCACACCTCCCATTATACTCATCATTAGGGCATAAGAAAATTGACCTGATAAGGTGGTACTTTGCATTTTTATATTCAAATCTTCAGTACACATTCCTAAATGATCACACATTAGTTGATAAGTAATAAAAGAAGATTTACTCATAGACAAAAATAGATTATCCATAATCCATTCTTGATAGCACCAAATTGCTATTGAAAAAATAAGGATAGCTATTGCGCATCGCACTAATCGCCATCTTAATTCCTCTAAATGGTCCAAAAAGGACATATTTTTTTGTTCTTCCATAGGTTTGCAAAGTTAATGATTCGAATGAATTAAGAAGTTGATTATTTCTTTTCAATCGATATTTTTTCAGAAGTTTTTAACTTAAATTATCTATTAACGATTTTAACGATTTTAAATAAGAGATTTTAAGGACTTCAATTCGTTTAGAATTAAAACAGGGTAAACTAAATTTGATGAAAAATTAAAGAATATTTCTTATAGTGTTAATAATTAGACCTATCTAATAAATTGCTAAACCTATCGAAAATCATAAAAAAAATCGAAAAATCTGTTAGTAAAACATCTATTATTTTTGTACTTTCGTAAAACAACATCTTTTTTACCTAAAGAGGTAACTCAAATAAATAGACTCGAATGGCTCAGTATGATTTAAAAGTTGCATTACGTAAATTTTTTGGTTTCGATAGTTTTAAAGGAACACAAGAAGCTATCATTACTAATGTTTTAGACGGAAATAACACTTTCGTCATAATGCCTACAGGTGGAGGAAAATCAATGTGCTATCAATTGCCAGCTTTACTTCTTGAAGGAACAGCTGTAATCGTTTCACCACTTATAGCTTTGATGAAAAATCAAGTGGATGCGATACGAAATGTTAGTGATGACGAGAATATTGCTCATTTTTTAAATTCTTCTTTAACTAAGACAGAAATAACGAAAGTTAAAAATGATGTTAAAGAAGGAAAAACGAAGCTACTTTATGTAGCTCCTGAATCTCTTACAAAAGCCGAAAATATTGCTTTTTTAACTTCTGTAAATGTTTCATTTTTTGCTATTGATGAAGCACATTGTATTTCAGAATGGGGACATGACTTTAGACCTGAATATAGAAGGCTTAGAGAAATATTTGAAAAAATATCAAATGTCCCAGTTATTGCACTAACCGCTACTGCAACACCAAAAGTACAATACGATATTCAAAAGAATTTGAATATGTTGGATGCAAAAGTTTTCAAATCATCGTTTAATAGAGATAATTTATATTATGAAATTAGGCCTAAAAAAGATGTTGAAAAAGAAATAATTAGATATATCAGAACCAAGGCTGGAAAAAGCGGAATTATTTATTGTTTGAGTAGAAAGAAAGTAGAAGAACTTTCTGAACTTTTACAAGTGAATGGAATTAATGCACTTCCATATCATGCTGGTTTAGATGCTGCTACTAGAGCTAAACATCAAGATATGTTCTTAATGGAAGATGCTTCTGTAATAGTAGCAACGATTGCTTTTGGAATGGGCATTGATAAACCAGATGTTCGATTTGTAATTCATCATGATATTCCAAAATCGTTAGAAAGTTATTATCAAGAAACGGGAAGAGCTGGACGTGATGGAGGAGAAGGAGACTGTTTGGTTTTTTACAACTATAAAGATATTGAGAAACTAGAGAAGTTTTTACAAGGTAAACCAGTAGCTGAGCAAGAAATAGGGAAGCAATTATTAAATGAAATGGTTTCTTTTGCTGAAACTTCAGTTTGTCGTCGTAAATTCATTTTACATTATTTTGGCGAAGAATTCAATGAGGAGAATTGCCACGAATTATGTGATAATTGTAAACATCCAAAAGAGAAGAGTGAAGGAAAAGAATACATGAAAATGTTACTTGAATCACTAGTAGACCTTCAAGAACAACAAAAATGTAAACATTATTGTTCTTATCTTGTTGGAAATCTTACTTCTGATATTAAGAGTTATAAGCATGATCAACTTCCTCGTTTCGGAATTGGAAAAGAAAAAGATGAGAATTTCTGGAATTCCTTGATTCGTCAAGCTTTGGTTTATGGTTATATTTCTAAAGATATTGAGTCATATGGAGTAATGAAATTAACAGAAAAAGGGCATGAATTCATTAAAAATCCAGTTTCTTTCACCATTGTTAAGGAGCATGATTACTCTACGATGGATGATGAAACACCAGTAATCACAGGTGGTGGTGGAGCTTTTGATGAAGTATTGTACAATATGCTTCTTGACTTAAGAAAATCTTTATCGAAACAAAATAATATTCCTCCTTTTGTTATTTTCCAAGAACCTTCTTTAGTTGATATGTGTTTCCATTACCCGATAACAATTGAGGAATTAACGAATATTCAAGGGGTTGGAAATGGAAAGGCCGCAAGATATGGTGCGCCTTTTGTTGAGTTAATAAATAATTATGTTATAGATAATGAAATTGAACGTCCAAATGACTTAATTGTTAAGTCATTGGTAAATAAGTCATTATTAAAAGTGCAATTGATTCAAAATATTGATAGAAAATTACCACTTGAAGATATTGGTAGAGCATTAGGAAAATCAATCGATGAAGTAATTGAAGAAATTGAAGCGATTGTTTCTTCAGGAACTAGAGTTAACATCAATTATTACATTGAAGATATTTTGGATACAGATAATCAGGAAGAGATATATGAATATTTTTCTGAAGCAGAATCAGACGATTTAACGACAGCATATCATGAATTTGATGGTGATTATTCTGAAGAAGAAATAAGATTAATGCGTATTAAATTTATGAGTGAAATGGCAAATTAATTTTTGTTATTGAAAATAAGTTATATATTTGACCAAAATAAAAACAAATTAAATACAAAATGACACAGAATTTCAATTTCTTCTTTTTTAGTTTCTTTCACAAATGTGACTAGGAAGGAGAATTGTTATACCCATAAATAATTTTAAGACCTTCCATTTGGAAGGTCTTTTTTTTGTCTAAACTTTAATTAAATAAATAAACTATGAGAAATCATTTAATTGCAATTCAAGGTTCTGTTTCTTCTTTCCATGATTTAGCAGCAAAAAAGTACTTTGGTGAAGACGTAACAATAGTAGAATGTAATTCATTCAAAGAGGGATGTGATAAATTAGCTAAAAACCAAGTAGATTATGGGATAATTGCTATTGAGAATAAAGTAGCAGGAAGTATTTTAATGAATTATCAATTAATTGATTCATACGATCTTACAATAATTGGCGAAACTTATTTACCAATACAACTTCAGTTATTAGGGAATGTTGGTATGAAAATTAGTGATGTAAAAGAAATTATATCTCATCCGATGGCTTTAGGTCAATCTCAATTATTTTTATCTTCTCTTGATGGAATTACAGTATCTGAATTCAAAGATACAGCTACTTCTGCAAAATTAGTAAAAGACGATCGTACGAATAACTTGGCAGTTATTGCTGGTCCAAAAGTGGCTGAAGAATACGGTTTAGAGGTACTTGAAGAAAGTGTTGCTGATGAAAAAATCAATTTCACTCGTTTTTATATTTTAAGTAAAGGTGCTGATGTGGAAGAAAATCCTACGAAAGCTTCCGTTACTTTGCAAACACATAATGAGGTTGGTGGATTAAGTGATGTTTTATCTATATTAAAACAAGCAAATTTAAATTTAACAAAAATTCAAAGTGTTCCAATTATTAATAATCCATATTCATACGCTTTTCATTTGGATATTGAATTTTTAGATAGGTCTATTTTTGATGATACAATTTTAAACTTAAAAGAAATAACAGAATCGTTAAAAGTACTAGGTATTTATAAAGGAGAAAATTTACCAATTAATTGATTGTAAAATGAATATAATAAATAAAAAGAATTTAGTTATAGCTGGTCCGTGTAGTGTTGAAAGTGAAGAACAGATTATAAATACGGCTAAATCTTTAAAAGATTTAGGCAAAGTTGATATATTAAGAGGTGGAATTTGGAAACCAAGAACAAATCCAGGCGGTTTCGAAGGAATAGGAGTAAAAGGACTTTCTTGGATGTTACAAGCAAAAAAAGAAACAGGATTGCCTTTTGGTGTTGAGGTTGCAACAAGTAAACATGTTGAAGATGCCTTAAATTTTGAATCTGATTTATTGTGGATTGGGGCTAGAACTACCGTAAATCCATTTAGTATTCAAATGATTGCAGATAGTTTGAAAGGTACTAATCAAACGGTTTTAATTAAGAATCCAGTAAATCCAGATATAAAATTATGGATAGGAGCAATTGAACGTCTTCAAAAAGCAGGTATTGAAAATATTGGGCTGATTCATAGAGGTTTTTCTTCTTACGGAAATACAGAATATAGAAATGCTCCGTTGTGGCAAATTCCTATTGAAATGAAACGATTATTTCCTGATTTACCTATGATTTGTGATCCTTCACATATTTGTGGTAAAAAAGAGACATTATTAGCCGTTTCACAAAAAAGTCTGGATTTAGATTATACAGGATTAATGATTGAAACACATATTAATCCAGTAAATTCTTTAACTGATAAAGAACAACAGATTACACCAACTGAATTAAAATCATTATTAAATACCTTAATTTTAAAATCAACGATTTCACATAATTCAGAATTTGAGGAGCAACTAACTAGGTTAAGAGATCAAATTAATTTCTACGATGATGAATTACTTTCATTAATTTCTAATAGAATGAAAGTGGCAAAACAGATTGGAGATATGAAAAGAAAAAATGATATTACTGTTCTTCAACCCAATAGATGGAATGAAATTTTAGAGCGGACACTTAAAAAATCAACTTCATTGAATTTGGGACAATCGTTTATTAAAAGCTATATGGAAGCGGTACATATAGAAAGTATACGTATTCAAAATGAAGTTGTTATAGATTAAATGCGGCCAATGACATAATTTGCATTCCTGTTTTTAAAGCATCTGCATCTATGTCAAATTTTGAATTATGAACACCATGAATAATACCTTTTGATTCGTTACGAACTCCAAGTCTAAAGAAACAAACAGGTACTTCTTGAGAATAAAAAGCAAAATCTTCTGAAGTCATTCGAATAGGTAATTCTTCTACATATTCTGAACCTAAAAAGGAGATTGCTTTTTCTCTTAAGGAAGCTGTTATTTTTGGATTATTTTCTAAATAAGGATATCCTTTACTTATTTCAATGTCAACTGAACCACCGAATGCTTGAGCTGTATGTTCTACATGGTTTTTTATGATTTCCCAAGCCTCTTTTCTCCAAGCCTCATTCATTGTTCTAAACGTACCTTTTAGAATAACTTGAGATGGAATTACATTCGTAGCTCCTAATCCTTCAAAATGTCCAAATGAAAGAACACAAGGTACAGTTGGATCACATTTTCTACTCACGATTTGTTGAATAGAAGTTATGATATTAGCTCCAATGACAATTGGGTCGATGGTTTTATCAGGTGTTGCTCCGTGTCCACCTATACCATGAATCGTAATGTAAATTTCATCACATGAAGCCATATAGACACCTTCTCTAAAACCGACTTTTCCTGTCTCCATATCAGGGAATACATGTAGAGCATACATTTCCTTTACTTCAGGGTTTTGCAACACGCCATCTCTTAACATTAGAGTTGCACCTCCAGGATTTTTTTCTTCTCCAGGTTGAAAAATTAATTTAACTGGTTGTGGTAGTTCATCTTTTAATTCATTCAATATCTCTGCTACACCTAAAAGAATCGAAGTATGAACATCGTGACCACAAGCATGCATAACTCCTTGAACAGTAGATTTATAAGGAGTTACATTTTCTTCTTGTATTGGCAGAGCATCTAAATCAGCTCTTAAACCGATGCATTCATCTTCTTTCGAATGATTTTTCCCTCTTATAATCGCAACGACTCCTGTATCTCCAACTTTAGTTGTATGATCAATACCTAACTTTGTTAACGTTTCAGATACAAAAGCCATTGTATTGTGCTCTTGATAAGAAAGTTCAGGATATTTGTGCATAAATTCTCTATACCCTTTTACTTTTTCAAAAAGAGATTCCGATTTATTTCGGATAGTAGTTGTCATATTATTTTCCATTAGAGATAGAATTATATCCTGAAAGAATTAATTTAAAAGAGACAAAAGCCATAATTACCCCAAAGGCTAGTTTTACAACAGAGGGAGAAAGTTTTAATGATAATTTAGAGCCTAAAAAGCCACCAATAACAAAGGCTAAAGCAATTACAATTCCATATGACCAGTTAATATTTGCAGTTTTAGAATAATTCATAACTGCTAAAATCCCAACAGGTAAAACTAATATAAACAATGACGTTCCTTGAGCTTGATGTTGGGTTAATCCTAAGAAAAAAACCAATGCAGGTACAATCACCACACCTCCACCAACACCAACAAAACCGCTAAGCATTCCTGCAAAAAGTCCTATTGATAGTAATATTATTATTGTTTGTAATGTCATTTTATATTAATTGTTAAATCAACTTTATTCTCAACCTCAACCTCAATTCTATTCCACCATTAAATTACACCCTCTAATGTCAGAATTATCAAATCTACCCATCAATTTAAATAGATTACCTATTTTTTGTCCTAAATCTTGCGTTGCAATAAAACTACAACTATATAAATTGGCAAGATCAATCACGTTTATTCCACCAGTTTTACCATCATTCAAATAATTAAAAGGATCATTTGTTTCACGAATTAAAATCTCCATTGTGGGAGGGATTTCAAATAAGCCATCTTTATCACTATAGGATTGAGAAAATAATTCAGTCATTCCATATTCAGAAGAGATGAATTTACAATTTAATCCTTCTTTTAAAGTTTCGTGCAGCTCCTCTTTAGTCATTTCTTTTCTACGACCTTTCATTCCCCCCGTTTCAATTATCTGTGCTTTTGATAAATCAATTTTTGACTCTGCTAAATCTAATAAAGCATAAGAAACCCCAAAAAGAATTACCTTTTTACCCGATTGAATTGCAGAAGTATAATTTGAAATTAATTTTTGATAATCATCTAAAAAAAAACCTGATAAATTAGAATCACTTCGTTTAATTAGATAGTCGACCATATATACTAAACTAGAATTTCCTTGTTCGATATAATTTGGCAACAATGCTAATATGACTTGATCCTTTGGATTTCCAATGAATTCATCATAAATTTTATTAAAAGCCCTTTCATACATTTCTGGTATTTGTACAGAATGTTTACTTCTGCTCATACCTGTAGTTCCGCTACTTAAAAATTCAAATTGTACGGGAAGATAATCGTTCAGGACGTTGTGAGTTTTAAAAAAAGAGATAGGAAGAAAAGGAATTTCTTTTAGTGATTTTGGTTCAGGATGATTTAAAAGTTCTAAATATTCTCGATAAACTTTGCAGTGTTTTTTTTGAAATCGATAGACTTCAAGTGCAGTAATTGTAAAATCTTCTTTTGAAGTAATTGTAAAAATCTGATTTTCTAACTGTATCATAATTATAAGGACAGTGTAATTTTAAATCAGAATCAATTTGAAGATAAGTAAAGAATTAAGAAGTTTTTTTGTTGATTAAATCTCTCAATTTTGAAGCTAATTCATAATCTTCATTTTCAATCGCTTCGTTTAATTGATTTTCTAATTCTTGAATAGATAAATTTTCAGGTGATTCAACAACTTCTTCTTCGTCTTCTGAAGTGTCTTCATCTAATAGATTCATATTATCTTCTTTTTCACCATCTTCCAAAATAATTCCTGCAGATGTAAGAATAGATTCAAATGTGAAAACAGGACAGTTAAAACGAACACCAATTGCAATTGCATCTGAAGTTCTAGCATCAATTTCAGTTATTTGTCCGTCTCTTTCACAAATTAGTTTCGAATAAAAAATACCTTCAACTAAATTATAAATTACAACTTCTTTTACTTCAATATCAAAAGATTGTGCAAAGCTTTTAAATAAATCGTGGGTAAGTGGGCGAGTAGGCGTCATTTTTTCCAATTCAATAGCAATTGCTTGAGCTTCAAATCCACCAATAATAATCGGAAGTCTTCTTTTTCCACCTGCTTCTGCTAAAACCAAAGCATATGCTCCAGATTGTGTTTGGCTATAAGATAAGCCGACGATTTCTAATTTTACTTTTTCCATTCCCTTGATTAACGCTTTGGAATTGAAATAAAACAATTAAGGAAGCAATAGTGCTTCCTTAATGTTTACTTCTATCGTTGTAAAAATAATATTTATTTCTAAATTATTAATTGTTTGATGCTTGGAATTTTTTCAAAGCTTCTGTTAAACGAGGTAATACTTCGAATACATCTCCTAAAACACCGTAATCGGCAGCTTTGAAAAATGGCGCTTCTGCATCTGTATTAATTGCTACAATTACTTTAGAACCATTTACACCAGCTAAATGCTGAATTGCACCAGAAATACCAGCTGCAATGTATAAGTTTGGACGAATAGCAACACCCGTCTGACCAACATGTTCATGATGAGGTCTCCAACCAATATCAGCAACTGGACGAGAACATGCAGTCGCAGCACCTAATACTTTTGCTAAATCTTCAACAATACCCCAATTTTCAGGTCCTTTCATTCCTCTACCAGCAGAGACAACTAATTCTGCTTCAGGCAATGGAATTTCACCTTCTGGTTTTTTAGTAGATAATACTTTCACTCTTGATTCACCTGCATTACCATTGAAATCTTCCACTGAACAAGCAGCACCAGAAACTTCAGGTTGAATACTATTTGGTAATAAAGAAATGATTTTCTTTTCAGTTTGAACATTTACATTTCCGAAAGCTTTTCCAGAAAAAACATTTACTGAACAAGTAAAACCACCATCTGTAGTTGGTAAACTTGTAGCACCAGCAACTAAACCTGCTTTCAATCTTACTGATAAACGAGGAGCAATTGCTTTCGCATTAATATCGTGAGAGAAAATTACAGTATTTGCTCCTGTAGCTTCAACAGCTGTAGCAATTACTCTAGTCACTTGTTGAGCATCATCAGATGTAACAGCTTTGTCAACCAAAACTTTAGTTGCACCGTATTCTCCTAAAGAAGCAAGAGTAGATGCATCAGCATTTCCTGTTGTTACAACTACAACTTCCCCTCCAATTTTTTTCGCGTAAGTAACAGCTTCGAAAGCACTCTTTCCAATTCCGTTACTACTTGTGATATATACTAATGTAGACATTTCCTAAAATTTAAATTAAATAACTTTAGCTTCATTGTGTAACAAAGCAACTAATTCATCCATATTTGCTGGATCAATCATTTTACAAGCTGTTTTTGGAGCAGGTGTAGTATATGAAGTAAATACAGTTAAAGCATTTGCGCCATTTGCAGGAATAACCGTAAGAGGTTTAGTTCTTGCAGCCATAATTCCTCTCATATTTGGAATTCTTTGTTCAGCCATTCCTTTTGCACATGAAGCTACAAATGGAATTTCAACTTCAACAACTTGAACACCACCAACGATTTCTTTTTCTAAAGTCGCAGTAGTTCCATTGATATCTAATTTTGTAGCCAATGAAATGAATGGTAAATCCAATTCTTCAGCAATCATTCCTCCAACTTGAGAACCATTATAGTTAATAGTTTCTTTTCCAGTTAAAACGATATCGAAACCATTTTCTTTTGCATAAGAAGCAATTTGACTTGCTGTAAAATAAGCATCAGTTGCATCAGCATCAATTCTAACTGCATCATCAGCACCAATTGCTAATGCTTTACGAATAACAGCATCATCTCCTGCTGTTCCAACAGTGATAATCGTTACATTTCCTCCTAAAGTTTCTTTTAATTCCAACGCTCTTACAAGTGCATACCACTCATCATATGGATTCACAATGTATTGGACACCGTTTTCATCAAATTTCGTATTACCTTCTGTGAAAGCAATTTTTGATGTTGTGTCTGGCGATTTACTGATACAAACTAGTATTTTCATTCTATCTTATGTTTCTTTTTTCGTGTGTAAATTTAATAAATATTCGTCGTTTTGTGAAATTTAATAAAAAATATTAAGTTAACTTAAAGATTTCATTAATAGTCAGGACTTTCTTACTTATTTTGCATTAAAATGAATACGATGTTTAT
>CANCEQ010000064.1 GCA_947375085.1 Flavobacteriales bacterium | reverse complement strand
TTTGTTTCTATTAATTTCTAGGTTGAGATTTAACACTAATTCAAAAAATAATTTACTATGAAGTTCCGTATTCTGTTTATCTTTTTACTTGCGATACTCGGATTTAACTGTTCTCATAAGCCTTATCAACCTAATTACAATCAACAAACAAGTCACAATAATACGATTAGTTCTAGAAGTAAGATTATCGATAGACAGTCTAGACAAGAAATACGTAGGTCTAATTTGCAGAGAAAAAGAGCAAGAAAAGATAGATCTGCTCGAAGATTGAATAAAAAAGCAGCAAAGTACCAAAAAAAATTAGTGAAGTAATTTTCTTCATTTATCTTACAAATAAAAATCAAAATCAAAATAAAATGAAAGCATACGTTTTTCCTGGGCAAGGAGCTCAGTTTACTGGTATGGGTAAGGATCTTTTTGATTCTTCTGATTTAGCAAAAGAAATGTTTAACAAAGCAAATGAAGTTTTAGGATTTGACATTGTTAAAATTATGTTTGAAGGTTCTGAAGAAGAATTAAAACAAACAAAAGTTACTCAACCAGCAATTTTCTTACATTCGACAATTTTAGCAGCTTGTTTAGGTGAAGATTTTCAGCCTGATATGGTTGCTGGACATTCATTAGGTGAATTTTCTGCTTTAGTTGCTAATGGGACATTGAACTTTGAAGACGGACTTAAATTAGTTTACCAACGTGCGCTTGCAATGCAAAAAGCTTGTGAAGTTGAACCTTCAACAATGGCTGCAATTTTAGGATTAGAAGATGATGTTGTTGAAACTATTTGTGCTTCAATTGATGGAGTTGTAGTCGCTGCTAATTATAACTGTCCTGGTCAATTAGTAATATCTGGAGCTTTAAAAGCTGTAGAAGTTGCTTGTGAGAAGTTAACAGAAGCAGGAGCTAAAAGAGCCTTAATACTTCCTGTTGGAGGAGCTTTTCATTCACCTTTAATGGAGCCTGCCCGTGAAGAGTTAGCGGCTGCGATAGAGCAAACAGTATTTAATACACCAAAATGTCCTGTATATCAAAATGTGACAGCTTCAGCAGTTTCTAATCCTGATGAAATTAAAAAGAATTTGGTTTTTCAATTGACAGCTCCTGTTAAATGGACTCAAACAATGAATCAAATGATTGCTGATGGTGCTTCTGAAGTTATAGAAGTTGGTCCTGGTAAAGTTTTACAAGGTTTATTTAAAAAGGTTGATAGAGCTTTTCCTTGTTCTAGCGCAACAATATAAGCTTATAAAATATTAAATTTTAAAAAAACCTTTCTGAAATTATCAGAAAGGTTTTTTTATTTTATGGAATTTTTATTTAAGATGCATCTAACTTAAAATGTTCAAATAATCTAAAATTTAAAGTTATGAAAAAAGTAGTATTAGGTCTTATTCTAGTAAGCAGCGGATGGACTTTTGGTCAAGGTGCATTAGGAGAAGTAATAGGTTCAGTAGTTGATTCAAAATCAACGGAAGGTTTAATCGACGCAAAAGTTTGGGTAGAAGATAATGGTAAAAAATACCAAGCTAAAACTGATTTAGATGGACGTTTTAGAATTAGTGCTGTACCAGCAGGGTCATACAAATTAAATATTTACTATTTAGAAGATACTTTAAAAGGGATTCCAGTGGATGTGCCAATGGATGGTTTTGGTAATGCAGGAATAATTCGTTTTAATTTGGTAAATAATTTAGAGGTTGTTAATGTATCTGCAGAACATCAAAAAATTAAAAATCAATTAAATTCTACCCCCGTTTATAGCATGACATATAAGGATATAGCAAAAAGTAATCAGAAATTTTCAATCACAGGAATGATTACTTCTATGACATCTGAAGTTAGAGTTAATGATAGTGGTGAACTTATGTTTAAAGGTGCAAGAAAAGGTGATATGTTGTATATTCAAGATGGTATGAAAGCGAGAACAATGGATAATTTACCAAGTTGTGCTATTGGAAATATTATAGTCTATACAGGAGGGGTGCCGGCAAAATATGGAGATACGCTAGGTGGGGTTGTTGTAATTGAAACAAAAAGTTATTTTGATTTATTGAGAGAAAGAGGGAATTAAAAATTAAAATGGATAATAATAGATTAAAAAAGGGTAGATATGCAAACAGCGTATCTACCCTTTTTAATTTTATTTCTAGATTTATTATTTAAAAAAATCTGGACTTTTTTCAGCCATTGGAATCATGTATTTTTTCAAATTTTGCTCGTCATTTTTATTTAAAATCATCAACATATTATCTGATTCTACAACAATATGATTATCAAGACCTTCAATTAAAGCTAGTTTGTTATTAGGAAGATTTACTATGCAATTTGTTGAATTCATGATGTGAACATTATCACCAATAACAGCATTGCCATTGAAATCTTTTTCTAAGTGAGTATACAAACTTCCCCACGTACCTAGATCAGACCAATCAAAATTTGCAAGAACTACATCCGTGTTTTTAGCATTTTCCATGACAGCAAAATCAATTGAAATATCTTCACATTCTTCGAAGCAACGATTGATGTTTTCTTGTTCTCTATCAGTGTTATAGAAACTTAAATCTCCAGCAAAAAGGTTGTGTAATTCTGGTTTAAATTTCTCTAATGAATTCAAAATACTTTGCGCTTTCCAAATAAAAATACCTGAATTCCAATAGTAATTCCCACTTTTCAAGAATAATTCAGCCATTTCTTTGCTTGGTTTTTCTCTAAAGTGTTTTACTTCTGTAACTTGTCCAGCTGAAATTTCTTTATCTTCTGAAAATTCGATATATCCGTAACCAGTATCAGGACGAGTTGGTTTAATACCTAAAGTTACTAAACGTTCGTCCGAATTTGCATCTTCAATAGCGATATTAACTGTTGAAACAAACTTTTCTTCTTTTAAAATTAAATGGTCAGATGGTGCTATAACCAAAGTCGCTTTTTTGTTTAAGGCATAAATTTTAGCACTAGCATAAGCTATACAAGGAGCTGTGTTTTTACGAACCGGTTCTGTTAAAATTTGATTTTTTGTTAAATCAGGTAGTTGATTTTGAACTAATTCAGAGTAACATTCGTTTGTTACAACATATATGTTTTCTTTTGGTGCGATATGTAGTAATCTTTCGTAAGTCATTTGTATTAATGACTTCCCAATTCCTAAGACATCTAAGAATTGTTTTGGACATTGAGGTGTAGACATAGGCCAAAAACGGCTACCAACACCTCCTGCCATAATGATACAATAATTATTTTCCATATCTCTATTTTTCAGTTTTAATAGGGTAAACTTCTGCCAGAGCATTAACTAAAAACATTCGTTTACTGATAGTTTCTTCACATAAAAAGCGTTTGCGTCTTAAATCACCTTTTATAAATTCTCTGCCATTTAAAGCAAAGATAGTATTTTTTGGAAGTCGTTCTAAAATTTCACTTCCATCTTTTGAATCATCGTAATTTTTTAATACCCTAGATAATTTCATATCTGTACAAGAAGATGCTTTGATGCTAACAAGTGAATCTACAAGTGCGTGTTCAATGTCCTTTGGTAATTTTTTAGAATCAATAATTGGGATCAATAATTTTCTAAAATTCGCTTTCCACTCTTCTCCATGCGGATTGACTCTATTTCCAAATTGTTGAAAGGTATGGAGATGAGCAAATTCGTGAAGCGTGGTGATTAAAAAAGAATAAGGATTTAAATCTCCATTGACAGTTATTTGTGGTTTTTCAAGACCATATCCAACTCTGAAATCGCCAAGTTTGGTTTTTCTGGGAGGAACAATTTTGAATTTAACGGGTGTAGAAAGGAAAAGATCGACAACAATGTCTTCAAAACCAGGGGGTAAAAATTTTTTAAATCCCTCAATTACTTTTTCTCTCTTTCTTAAAATACCTGATTTCACGTTGTAAATTTACTAGATTTCGATCAATTTTAGAATGAAAGAATTAAATATGATTTCAATTGAATAAAATATCTATTAACTTAGCGCTCAATATGAGTTTACTAACAAACATAGGGAAATATTTTATGATGCTTCGTATCATATTTTCACGTCCCGAAAAATGGAGTATCTTTCGTAATAGAATTATGAATGAAATCGAAATTATTGGTATCAAATCATTACCAATCGTTGCGCTTTTATCTGTTTTTATGGGAGGAGTAATTGCTTTACAAACTGCAGCAAATATGACTTCTCCAATTTTACCTGAATATACGATTGGATACATCACACGTTCTAGTACAATTTTAGAGTTTTCTCCTACTATTTTATCTTTAATTTTAGCCGGTAAAATAGGTTCAAATATTGCATCTGAAATCGGAACGATGCGAGTAACTGAACAGATTGATGCTTTAGAAACTATGGGAATAAATTCATTGACTTATTTGGTTTTACCAAAGATAGTTGGAGCTGTTTTCTTTTTCCCTTTGATGGTTATTTTTTCTATAGGTTTGAGTTTGATAGGAGGTTGGATGGCTGTTGTTTTATCAGGCTTATCTAATACTGAAACGTTTGTTTTTGGTTTAAGATCTTTCTTTTTGATCGGAGATATTTGGTATGCTTTAGTTAAAGTTGTTGTATTTGCTTTTGTAATAGTTACAGTTTCTTCTTTTTATGGCTATTATACAAAAGGGGGAGCTATTGATGTAGGTCGTTCATCTACTCAAGCTGTTGTAATTAGCAGTGTTGTAATTCTTATTTGTAATTTCTTTTTAACTCAAATGATTCTTTTATAATGATTGAAGTTCAGAATGTAAATAAATCGTTTGGAAAAAATCAAGTTCTTTTCGATGTTTCTGCAAAATTTGAGACGGGTAAAGTGAATATGATTATAGGCCAATCTGGTCAAGGAAAATCTGTTTTAGCTAAATGTATTGTTGGACTACATGAAGTAGATAAAGGAAATGTTTTGTATGATAATCGAAATTTTTCAAAATTAGAGGGAGATGATCGAAGAGAAATTCGAAAAGAAATAGGGATGCTTTTTCAAGGTGCAGCACTTTTTGATTCTATGACGGTCGAGAAAAATGTGATGTTTCCACTTTCTATGTTGACCAATATGACAAAGAAAGAAATGCAGATGAGAGCTGATTTTTGTTTGGAAAGAGTTAATTTAAGTGGTAAAAATAAATTATTTCCAGCTGAATGTAGTGGTGGTATGCAAAAAAGAATTGCAATTGCCCGTGCTATCGCAATGAAGCCAAAATATTTATTTTGTGATGAACCAAACTCTGGATTAGACCCAAAAACATCAATTGTAATTGATAACCTAATTCGAGAAATCACCTATGAATTCGGGACAACAACCGTAGTTATTACTCACGATATGAATTCGGTTATTGAAATAGGGGATAATATTCTATTTATTCATCAAGGTAAAAATTGGTGGAGTGGTGATCGTAAATCTATTATAACTACTGAAAATCCTGAAATTATTGATTTTGTATATGCATCAGAGTTTATGAAGGATATCAAAACAGTGATGCAATCTAAAATAAAATAATTTTAATGTTGGATATTTAATTCAACATCCAACATTAAAAATTTAAAATCCGTTAAAGGTTTTGTAAATCCACTTGTCTCATTCCTCCAAAGAATTTAATAACTCTTTCTCCTGCTCCTGGTACGTCAACATGAATTAAATAAACGCCACCTGAAACGGCAATTCCTTTGAAATTATTTAAATCCCAATCTTGGTAAGTGGCTGTATTATCTTTTTTGTATTGTCTTACTAGTTTTCCATTTACAGAATAGATCGAAATCGTACATTTTTCTGGAAGATTTGTGATTTTAACATGGGTATCAATTCTATTTACTTCATACTCAGAATATGCATAGTATGGATTTGGTACCACATTAATTAAATTCAAAGATTCAGCTAATTTTTGTTGATTATTTGTTCTAGTTGCAATTTCATTCATATTCCAGGAATACATTGGTTTCCCTTCATTTTTTCCAGTTGAGAAGAAATTTTTATATTCTTTATTTACTCTAAGTTTAATTTTAACATCGGTATCCAAATATTTTTTATCTGGTGTTAAAATTGTATTTGCAATCCATGTTAAACTTGAATATAAATTTTTCTTCGCTAAACCATCACCTGCTTCTGTTGATTTAAGTAATTCATATACAGCATTTGTACTTTCAGAATACATTGGTAAATCATAAGCATTCGCATCATTGTTTATTGTTCTTTGTTTGTAGCTATATACATAAATTGGTTGTAATCCTCCAAATAGAATATTACCGTTTTGATCTACCAATCTTTCTGAAGGATTCCAAATCATATCAGCTCCATTATCCGATTGTAAAAATGAGTTTTCACCGAAAGCCATGAAAAGGCGCGCTCCAGATTCTATATCAATAGCGTAACCGGGGAACCATCCCATTCCAGTCGTATTACTATTGTCTTTTTCGCCATCTTTTCCAACGCTAGCACTTTTTCTCAAACCTCCAGATTTAGCACCACCTACCGTTAAATTTGGGTCTCTACCAAGTTCAATAACAGGACATCGTGTCCATTTTGATTTATCTGATGTGATGACGATATTAACGCTTGGAAGATAAGCTATTTGAGCATTTGATTTATTAGGAGGATTAGATGTAGAATAATCATAATAAGCTAGAGGCATAAAATCACATTGATATCCTACAATTCGTTGAGGAGCAATACCACCATCTAATATTTTAGAGTACAATTTATTTGAATCAATCCCAATCTCATCTTTATAACATGCTGGAGCGGAATAAGATGGAATCCCTAAAACTGAAGTGTCAGCTGAATTACCTAATCTAATCCAATTATATGGACTATAGGAATCTTGGTCGGCAATAAATGATAACCAACGTTTTGAAGAATCAGAGAAGGAAATTGATGATGTAATAGGTTCTGTAAATTTATTTGGTAATTTTATTTTGTATTTAATTTGATTGATTTGAACAGAAATACCCCATTGAGGGATTATTTGTTCATTGTCCTTTGAAATGTTAATTTGAGAAGTCTTTGAATCTAATAATTCACCACCATCAGAATTATATCTATTGATTGTCCAACTAGCAGTATCAGAAGCATTTGAATTTGATGGTTTAAAATTATTAAATACACATTCAAAATAACCGTCAGCCAGGTTTAGTGGATCAACAACTTTAATATTAATAGGGCCATTTCCATTTGAATAAACAGGGTTTTGTAGAAATCCAGAAGCTACGATTTCATCTTCTGATTCTTGAGTTAATTCTAAATTTCTTGAACCATTTCCATAACCATCTAATCGTGTAATTTTTGGGCTGGTTCCATAATCCATTAGTTGATCTGTACCATTCGCCTCGGGCATTGGATTATGAGGAATAGCAGTGATAGATTTAACAGAACCTATTGTTGCTTTTCTGCTTAAAAGGAAAACCTTTTTTTGCCCATCAAGTTGAAGTGGATCATTTGGGTTGTATGTTTTGTAATTGTTTGTTGCATAGGCAACTGCCATAAAATAGTATTGTTTAAAATTTACTAATGTTTTTGATCCTAATGAAAAAAGGTCCTCAGTAACTCTAAAAGTATGTTTTATTCCTTGATTAGCTCCATTTACTTTTTCAACTGGGATTGAAGCTTGTAAATTTTCATCATATTCAAAATTAATTATACGACTGAAATTATCTTTAATATCACATTGGGCTACTAATCTAGCCTTGGAAGGATTTTCTAAATCTGAAACCGAAACATCTTCTTTTTTAAGTTGATATATTTTATAACCTTGAAAACTATATTTTTTATCAGCATTTGGCGTTGCAGTTTGGATAAATGGATCTACCTCACTGTATTTTTCATTGAAATTATTTGAATTTGATGGATTTGAAATCATTAATATCAATTCATTATTTAGTTCTTGAATTGTTAAATCTGGAGCATGTGGTCCATCTATTACTCTAAAACAATTTTCAAAAAGAACTTGAGCTTTATCATCAGCTCTTTTCAATATCAATACAGATGCAAATGGATCTACTTCCGTACTTCGTGCCCAACAAACTCCAACTGTAATGTTATTAACAGATCCAGGAGTAAGAATGAATGGACCAGCAGACTGAACAAATCTTTTATCATTTGGAACATTTCCGGCAGATTGTTCCGTCCATGGTAATTGAGGAGAACCATTTGTTCCCCATCCTAGTGGATCTGTATCTCCAGGGAACATGAAATCACAAGGCATAGTTGGATTTGCATGTGGATCAGAAAAATGCCCATTCCCACCGTAAACAAAGTGTGAGCCATCTTTCCATTTTCCTTGAAGATAATTGTAATAATCAGTTGATTTAATTGGGTCTGTTTGGTTAGGATTCGCACCATTTGTTGTATTACTATAGTATAAAAAACGTCTCATACCAAATCGTTCGTTATCTACAACACCATCACCATATCCTATACCGTTTATAGCTTCATTATTACCTATGCCAAAAGCATTATCTTTTCCGTCATTGTCTTGAAAAGGTCCTTCAAAAAAGTCGACACCAACTGCAGGTGGACTAGCTCCATACCCTTTAAAACCATTTACATCTAAATCGACATTATTTCCATTGTAATAATATCCTAAACCTCTATTTACGTCACAACCAACATAATCGTCATTTGGATTACCTAATGCACCGTCAGTAAAAAAACCAAAGTAAGTATTGTATAATGTTTGTGTTCCTCTGTTGATTAATTCATAATTATAGAATGTCATATTATTTATTTCATCATTCGAGGAAAATGAAAAAGCTTGGGCACGAATTTCCATCCCAATCGGATCAGAATTTGTTTCGGTATGAATATTTCCTTTATCATTCATTACCCACCAGTTATTTAAATCGCCATAAAGTGAAACTCGTCTATCTGATTTACAATCTTTTGTTTTATCTAAATCATACCATGGGTAATCTCCTTCTTCCCATTCATAGTCACCATTTTTGTTTCTATCATAAAACGGAGCTAGGTAATAATCTTGACCTACCGATATATCTCCATGAGCCGGCCAATTTTTAACGATGTCGGGTATCTTAAAGTTGGGATAAGATTCATTTTGTATGTTTGTTCCATTTTTTTTGTCGTCTATTCCTGCATCGTACCAAGCTTTGAATTCATTTATCTCATCTTTAGTAGATGTAAAATGTTTGTCATATTTTTTACAAATATCATAATTTGTTGTAGCTGTGTTTTTTGATAGAGGCCCTGTCCAATAATCTTGACCTTTTCGATATCTTAGAGCTGCTAATTTTAATTGACCATTTACATCTGTTCCACCTAACCAAAGTGCAGCTGTAAATAGAGCCATTATCCCAGATTTTTTAGGGACTTCATAATGCGAGTAATTTTGATTTGGTACTTGCCATAAATTTCCGGCAGTATGAACTAAACAACTTACGTTATTTAGTTCTAAATAGGTAGTAGTAGAAGGAGCAATACAAGAAGCTGCTTTATCTATACTGATTTGAGGTTTTTTACCAGCCTTTTCATCTCCAGCATAAGGTTGAGCAAATAGAATAGAGCTAAGGCCTAAAAAAATAGTTAATAGTTTAATTTTCATCTAAAAAAATTGAAATGCAAATTTAGGAAATTAATCTACAAGTTTACCAGAATTTCCACCAAGATTTTGAGGACTTTATTTCCTTTTTTGTATCATTTCGTGGAATTACCTCTTTTTGAAGGATACTGAAAATCGAAGCATTTGAAAAACGAATAGCATTTTTGAATAAGAACTGATTTATCAATTCATTTAATTCTTCTTCAGTAATTATTCCGTAAGTTGGAAGTTTTAGTATAGAATTGTTTTTTCGATCAATTCTTTTTATCCATTTTTGAATGCATTTTAATTCTTCATCAGAAAAATAGGGGGAAAGTTGGTATTGAATCTTAAAATTTTTATCTACCAATAATTTTTCTAAAAGAGTTATCGAAAAAAAACAATTGGTCTTTTTGTCAAAGTAAAAAGATTCTACATCATTATCAATAGGTTGCTGAAAAGCAATCTTCAACCAATTTAATAGATGCTGTTTTTCCATTTATATTTAATTCTAACTCAAACTTAACCTCAACTTCGATAAACTCAGTCTTCGTTTAGCCTTCATCTTAAACTCAACCTCAACCTTAAACTATTTTTCCCAATCAAATCTTTCTTGAAGCAATTCAATAACGTAAGAATTAACTTCTTTATTATCAATTTTTTCTATTACATCGTTGATAAAAGCTGAAATCATTAATTTTCTAGCTGTTTTTTCAGATAATCCTCTTGCTCTTAAATAGAACACAGCTTCTTCGTCTAATTGACCTGTTGTTGATCCGTGAGAGCATTTTACATCATCAGCATAGATTTCTAATTCTGGTTTAGAATTTACGCTTGAATCATCGCTTAAAAGTACATTTGCATTTGATTGAAACGCATTTATTTTTTGTGCATCTTTTCTTACATATACTTTTCCATTGAATACAGCTGTAGCTTTATCATTTACAACTCCTTTGTATAGTTCATGCGATTCACAATGTGCAACTCTATGGTCAACTAATGTGTGATTATCAACGTGTTGGTTCCCTTTTAAAAGATAGGCGCCGTTTAAGTTCGTTGTACAATTTTCACCATTCACTTCAATGTTTAAGTTATTTCGAACTAAAGCACCGTTTAAAGTAATTGTATTAATTGTAAATGTTGAATTTTTATGTTGATCAACTTGTTCTGTTGCAATTTGATAGCACGATTCATCTTCGTATTGAATTTTGTTCAATGTCAAATGCGCATTTTCTTCTACAAAGATTTCTGTTACAACATTTGTTAATGACTCTGTTGCATTTTCAGTAAAGAATCCTTGAATTATCTCTGCTTGTGCATTTTTCTCACAAATAATTACATTTCTTAAGTTAGCAACTGTATGTTCACCAGTTAATATATGAATTACTTGTAAAGGCTTTTCTAAAACAGTTTTAGATTTGATATGAATATAAATCCCATCTGTAGCAAAACGCGTATTTAATGAATTGAATATTTCATTATCTAATTTTACGTTCTTTCCAAAATCGATTGAAGAGTTTATGATTGATTTAAATTCAACTCCTGTAGGAATTTCTTTAGACGATAAAGTTGTGTCTATAAAACCATTCACAAAAACAATTGTAGTTGCTTCTTTTGAAATTTCGTATTTTGAAATATCAGTAACTGTTCCTTTTTGAACGTTGAATTTTTTATTACTGATTTTTCCTAAACGTGTATATTTCCAAGCTTCTGTTCTAGTTGTTGGAAATTGGATTGTTTCCAAAACAGCAGCAGCATTTGATTTTAAATTTTCATTTAAAACACCTTCAAAACCATTTGAATGTATAATATTTATCTCAGTTGAATTTAATAGTTCACTCATAATCTTTTTCTTTAATTAAGTCTTTAAATCTTTCGTCTTAAAGTCTTGAATCTATTTTGAAAATTCTTCTTTGATCCAGTCGTATCCTCTTTCTTCTAATTCTAGAGCAAGTTCTTTTGTTCCAGTTTTAACAATTTGGCCATTGTATAATACATGAACGAAATCAGGAACGATATAATCTAATAGTCTTTGGTAGTGAGTAATAACGATAGTAGCATTTTCTTTCGTTTTAAGCTTGTTAACACCATTTGCAACAATACGAAGCGCATCTATATCCAAACCTGAATCTGTTTCATCTAAAATCGCTAATTTAGGATTCAACATAGCCATTTGGAATATTTCATTTCTTTTCTTTTCACCTCCAGAAAATCCTTCATTTACTGAACGAGAAGCTAATTTTGCATCTAATTCAACAATTGCCGATTTTTCACGAACCATTGTCATGAAATCTTTAGCTGAAATTTGTTCTTCACCTTTGTAATCACGAATCTCATTTAAAGCTGCTCTTAAGAAATTGATGTTAGATACACCAGGAATCTCAACAGGGTATTGAAAGGCTAGAAATAAACCTTCTCTTGCTCTGTCTTCTGTAGCTAAATCCAATAAATCTTTTCCGTCAAAATCAACAGAACCTTCCGTTACTTCGTATTCTTCACGTCCAGCTAAAATAGAAGCTAACGTACTTTTTCCTGCACCATTTGGTCCCATAATAGCATGAACTTCTCCAGCTTTAACTTCAAGATTTAATCCTTTTAATATTTCTTTTCCGTCGATTGACGCATGCAAATTTTTTATTGTAATCATTTTCTATAATGTTTAATTTTAGATGTTGAATGTTTGATTAAATCCATCATTCAACGTCTATTTTTTATTTCATTTATTTTGTTTGGTGACTGAGTGAAATTTATTTTTCTTAAATTTCGTATCGAAGTTACCCTACACTTCCCTCTAACGATATCGCTAACAATTTTTGAGCTTCTACTGCAAATTCCATAGGTAATTGATTTAATACCTCTTTGCAATATCCGTTTACAATCAAACTAATTGCTTTTTCGCTGCTAATACCTCTTTGTTGACAATAAAATATTTGATCTTCGCCAATTTTAGAAGTAGTTGCTTCGTGTTCAATTTTTGCTGTACTGTTTTTACATTCTATGTATGGGAATGTATGTGCTCCACATTCATCTGTCATCAATAATGAATCACATTGCGAGAAATTTCTTGCGTTGGTCGCATTTTTATGAATTTGAACCAATCCTCTATATGAATTATTTGATTTTCCTGCCGAAACTCCTTTTGAAATGATTGTACTTTTTGTGTTTTTACCCAAGTGAATCATTTTTGTTCCTGTATCAGCTTGTTGATGATTGTTTGTTACAGCTACTGAATAAAATTCACCAACTGAATTATCCCCTTTTAAGATACAAGATGGGTATTTCCATGTAACTGCTGAACCCGTTTCTACTTGCGTCCATGAAATTTTTGCATTTCGTTCACAAATACCTCTTTTTGTAACAAAGTTAAAGATTCCTCCTTTACCATCTTTATCTCCAGGGTACCAGTTTTGAACTGTAGAATATTTTATTTCGGCGTCATCTAAAGCGATTAATTCTACAACAGCTGCATGCAATTGATTTTCATCTCTCATTGGAGCTGTACAACCTTCTAAATATGAAACATAAGAACCTTTATCAGCTACAACTAATGTTCTTTCGAATTGTCCAGTTCCTTGTTCGTTGATTCTGAAATAAGTAGATAATTCCATCGGACATCTAACTCCTTTTGGAATGTAACAGAAAGACCCATCCGTAAAAACTGCTGAATTTAAAGCAGCATAGAAATTATCCGTTGTTGGAACTACTGTCCCCATGTATTTTTGAACTAATTCAGGGTGTTCTTTTACTGCTTCTGAGAAAGAGCAAAAAATAATTCCTAATTCAGATAATTTACTTTTGAAAGAAGTAGCGACTGAAACAGAGTCCATTACGAAATCAACGGCAACATTCGTTCCTGTTAGAACTTTTTGTTCGTCCATTGAAATCCCTAATTTTTCCATTGTCGCCTTCATTTCTGGCTCTACATCATCCCAACTCTCGTATTTTTTTTGTTTTACGGCTGAGTAATATATAATATCTTGAAAATCAGGTTTTTCATATTGAACATGAGCCCATTCAGGTTCTTTCATTTCTAACCAAATTTTATAAGCTTTTAAACGGTAGTCTAATAGCCATTGAGGTTCTTCTTTTTTAGCAGAAATGATTCTTATCGTTTCTTCTGAAAGTCCTTTTGGAACTTGTTCAGATTCAAGATTCGTTACAAAACCATATTTGTATTCTTGGTTTTCTAAATCTTTCGCTAATTCATTTTCAGTATAACCCATTTTTGATTTTTTTATATCGGAATTATCCATTTATTTTTTCTCAATTAAATAGAGAAAGATTCACCACAACCACATGTTCTACCAGCATTCGGATTGTTAAATACAAATCCTTTACCGTTCAAGCCACCTGAAAAATCCAAAGAAGTTCCTATTAGGTATAAAAAACTTTTTTTGTCTACAACAACTTTGATTCCATTGTCTTCGAAGCTTTTATCGCCTTCTTTTTCTTCGTTGTCGAATTTTAATTGATACATTAATCCTGAACATCCACCGCCTTCAACACCAACACGAATAAATAGATTCGGTTTCCCATCCTCTTCCATGAGTTTAAGTGCTTGTTCCTTAGCTGAATCTGTAACTGTAATCATAATTAATTCATTTTAATTGCAACTATCTTTATTTAGATTAATTTTAAATAGAAGATAATTTTAACGCAAAAATACCTTTTTTGTGGTATTGTTGCAAGAATTTATGAATGTTTTAAGGAAAAAAGATATTATTTCTGAGAAATACTTTTAAAATA
>CANCEQ010000063.1 GCA_947375085.1 Flavobacteriales bacterium | reverse complement strand
GCTGTTAGTTCACCACGTTCAATTGATTGAACAATCTGCAGTTTGAAGGACATTGAATAGTCTTTCTGTGTACGTTTTTGATAAACGTTTTTTTCTTCTTCTTTCATAACGTTATTTTTTGTGTAACGCTATTTCAGGACTAGACAGTTCTTACAAATAAAAAATGCTACCTAGTTGGGTAGCATTTTTTATTTAGCAAAGGCTAATTATTTAATTTTAATATTCGAAAGGAATCTTTCTAAGTTTGGATTTTCTAATAAGTGATCAGAGCCAACTACTAAAATATTTTTGCAATTGTTTCTTTCTAACCAAAAAGTAAAATTTGATACCCCAACTACTAACGTTCCGTTGATATCAATTTTCTGAATAGGTTTTTGTTTTAAGTCGAATATATCTCTTAGTTCACTTGCTTCTTTTTCAATAGTTTGATTTTCAGTAAAGATTAACAAACCGTCCATTTGGTCGATTTCTTCCATATTTCTTTCGTGAAACTCAAGTATTTCCAAAGGAAACTCTTGTGCCCAATCAGTTAGCGATTTTGCAAACTTAGTATGAGATTGTAAATAAAATTTATCTATTTTCATTTTTGTTGTCAAGCGTCAATTCGTATAATTACTTTAACGGATTGCGAATTTAGTCATTTTTGCCTTACTATTTCAATAAAATCTATCAAATTTTAGATTTTATTAATAGCCTAAAATTTTCAAGTAGTCTTCAGCTGTTTGTTCTTCTGAGAAAACTTCTGTTTTTAGTTTCCCGTTTTCATCTCTTTTGATAAGAATGTGTTTAGGCTCAGGAATTAAACAGTGTTTTAGCCCACCAAAACCACCAATTGTTTCTTGGTAAGCTCCTGTATTAAAAAAGCCTAAATACAAAGGTTTGTCTTTGTTGAATTTTGGAAGATAAATAGCATTTGAATGTTGTTCTGAATTATAGTAATCATCACTATCACAGGTTAAACCTCCTAATAAAACACGTTCATAATCGTCTTGCCATCTATTGATAGGTAAAAGGATAAAACGTTGGTTAATAGCCCAAGTATCAGGTAAATTGGTCATAAATGAAGAGTCAATCATATTCCATTTTTCTCTGTCATTTTGTTGTTTCTGATGAAGAATACTGAAAATAGCGCCTCCACTTTCTCCTACAGTAAATGAACCAAATTCTGTGAAAATATCAGGGTCAGGAATATCGTTATCCATACATACTCGTTTCACCTGAGTTAAAATCTCACGAACCATATAAGCATAGTCAAAATCAAATGCCAATGATTTTTTGATTGGGAATCCTCCGCCAATATTCAATGAGTCCAATGAAGGACACACTTTTTTCAAATCGCAGTAGATTCTTAGAAGTTTTGTTAATTCGTTCCAGTAGTAAGCGGTATCATTGATTCCTGTATTGATAAAGAAGTGAAGCATTTTTACTTTTACTCGCGGATTATCTTGTAACATTGCCTTGTAAAAAGGAACAATTTCACGGTAACGAATACCCAAACGAGATGTATAGAACTCAAATTTGGGTTCTTCCTCTGATGCAATACGAATACCGATATTAATTTCTTTATCTGTAGAATCTAAAAGTTGTTGTAATTCTTGAATATTATCGACAACCGAAATGACATTTAAATTTCCGTCTTCAATTAAACCTGCAATATTTTTAATGTAATTAGCTGTTTTAAAACCATTACAAATTACATATCTACCATCCGTTAATTTTCCTGAATTGTATAGATTTCTTACAATATCAATATCAAAGGCAGATGAGGTTTCAATGTGGACATTGTTTTTTAACACTTCATCTAAAACGAAAGAAAAGTGAGAACTTTTTGTACAGTAAGAATAATGGTAATTACCGCCATAACCTAAATTATGCATTGCCTCTCTGAACCAACCTTTTGCCCTTTGAATATTATTAGATATTTGAGGTAAATAATTAAATTTCAACGGTGTACCGTATTCGTCGATCAAGCGCATTAAATCAATTCCGTGGAAAAATAAACGATCTTCACGTAAGTTAAATTCATCCTGTGGGAAATCGAAAGTTTGATCTATTAAATCAATGTATTTAGTTCTCATCTCTTAATAAAATTGCAGTTTGCAAATGTCTCTTAAATAATTGTCTTTTGAAAGAAAAAAGAGAAAAAGATTGGCTTTTTTGATAGTCGATTATTTTATTTGTATACCTCTAGAAGAATACAAAGTATTTGCTCCTAATTTACTCTTATCTAAGGTAAATGTAAACGTACTTCCTAGTCCAACGGTACTTCTTACTGAAATGGTTTGATCGTGAGATTCAATTATATGTTTTACAATAGCTAAACCTAAACCAGATCCACCTTCATTTCTATTTCGACTTTTCTCTACTCTATAAAAACGTTCAAACAGACGAGATAAATATTGGTCTTCAATACCTGGTCCGTTGTCTGAAACTTCAATTGAAACGATACCATCCACGTCATAAAAACGGACTTCAGTTCTTCCTCCTATGTTTCCATAGAAAATTGAATTTCCAATTAAGTTTGTAAGCACTTGACCAATTTTTCCTTTATCTCCTAAAACAATAATTCCTCCGTGATAATCCTTAGAAAATTTGAGTCGGATGTTTTTTTCTTTCGCAATTATTTCAAAAGAGTCAAAAACTTCTTGAGTTAATTCGATTATATCAAATGGTCTGATTTCAAGTTTTAAATCATCTACTTCCAATCGAGTAATTTGATCTAGATCTTCTAAAATACTAGCCATTCTGTCTGTAGCTTTTGAGGCTCTTTCCAAAAACACTCTATTTACATTTTCATCTTCTAAAGCACCTTCAAGAAGCGTCAAAATATAACCTTGAATAGAAAATACAGGTGTTTTCAATTCATGTGCTAGATTCCCAAGAAATTCTCTTCGGAATTCTTCTTGTTCTTTCAGTTTTGAGATTTCTTTGTTTCTTGCATCAGCCCATTCACGGGTTTCTTTTTCGATGTTAGTTATTACATCGTCAGATAATTTGAAATTTGTTGCGTTTTCTTTTGTTATTTTTCCTTTTCTAATCGTTCTATAGATTAATCTTAACCTTTCATTTAGAAAAACATTTATGAAATAATAAAATATTAAATAAATCAATCCAGAAATAAAAATTGGAAATGAAATAATAATCCAGAGTGGAATAGGGGAGATATTAAAACTAATTAGAATTAATATAACAAAAGTCAGTATACCAATAGAAGTACTACCAGTAACTAATAAAAATAATGGTTTTGTATTTTTCAAATTTCACTAAATGTATATCCAACACCTTTAATTGTACGAATATAATCATTTCCTAACTTTTCACGTAATTTTCTAATGTGAACATCAATCGTTCTTTCTCCAACAATCGATTCATTTCCCCAAACCATCGAAAGTATTTGATCTCTCGTAAATACTGTGCCAGGACGGTTTGCTAAAAGTTCAAGTAATTCAAACTCTTTTTTAGGTAAAATTATTTTTTCATCAGCAATTTCAACTATAAATTTATCTCGATTAATTTTTAAAGTTGAAGTTGTAAGAGTAGGAGTCTCAAAAGATCTTGTTAATCTTCTTAGTAATGATTCTACTTTACTAACTAAAAGCCTCGGTCTAACTGGTTTTGTGATATAATCATCTGCTCCCGCCTCAAATCCTGCAACTTGAGAGTAATCTTCAGATCTTGAAGTTAAAAATGCTATAATTGGTTGAATGATTTGAGTATCCTTTCTAATGATTTGACAGGTTTCAATTCCATCCATTATAGGCATCATGATATCCAATATCACCAATGAAGGATTGTATTGTTTAACGGCTTTTACGCCATCCTCTCCATTTGAAGCAGTATATACTTTATACCCTTCTTTTGAAAGATTGTATGATAAGAATTCTAAGATGTCGCTTTCGTCATCTACTAATAAAATCGTGTGTCCTTTTGATACAGCTTTCATAATTGAAAATTACTCTTTATTTACTTCAAAATTAGACTAACTACTCTTTAAGTAGCTTACTATACATTTACCTTTATATTAATAAATGTCGAGCCATATTAAGTAATTGTTAAGTGTTGTTTTAAATAAAAAAGGCTATCGATTTCGATAGCCTTTTAGTAGAAATTTATTTGTTCAAATTATTTAGAAACAATAAATTTAATTGTTTTAACAGTGTTTTCTCCACTAATTTTTGTGTAGTAAATTCCGTTAGAGAAGTTAGAAGTGTTAATTTCTAATTGATTTTCTCCAGCACTTAAATTACCGTTTAAAACATTTGTGATTTCTTTACCTGAAATATCAAAAATTGAAATATTGATTTTAGAATCTTTAACAAGTGTAATTTCTAAAGTAGCATTACCTTGAGTTGGATTTGGATAAATCATAGTGTTTTCAAATAATGAAATTTCTTCTAATCCAGCATCTATTGCAGCTATATCATGATTTACATTTTGTAAAGCAATTGAATTTGAAGTTGGTCTGTAATCAGGAGCTGTGAAGTTGTAAGGAGTAGTTAAAATATTTGCAGAGCTAACTACTGAATCATTTAATTCTGTTCCGAACCATGTACGAATTGTTGTAAAAGCTGAAGGAGACGTTGTTTGATTTGGTGCAACTCCAGTTGTTACAGTTGAAGTTTCACAAACTAAACCAGTTGAATTTCCTGCGAAAATGTTGTTTTTTAATTTTAATGTTCCATTTACAGCATTTTGTTCAGCTAATAATCCATCGATATGAACACCTCTTAAGTGATCCATAAAGATTGTGTTGTAGATTTTTAATCCTGAATTTCTTCTGATTCTAGCACCTCTTCTATATCCAGAAGCAACTGTACTTGAGATATTACCTCTTAATGGTCCTACCATTGTAAAATTAGAAAAGATAGCACTTGTTTGAGGTGTTGCAGTAGATCCAGAAGCGTCATTGTCTGACTCAAATCCTTCTGATGTAGAAACTGACGGGTTATCAGCGATTTGTGGATCTCTTACCGCTAATCCAAATTGAACTTTTCCAGAGTATCCATTGTCCGTGTCAAAATCATCATCTAAACCTCTGTAAGCTACTAAGTGTTTACAATTTACAGTACCACCAAACCACTCATAAGAATCATCATTTGAAAATGATACTTGTATGTGGTGAACTGAAGTTTTGCTTCCTACAGCACCAAATGTAAGTCCGTTGATTTCTTTATTTGGAGCATATACATATCCAGCAAATTCAATTCTAACATAACGAATATCGCCAGAGTTATCATTGTTGTCAGGAGTTAAAGCTCCTCCGAATTCAGTATCAGCAGTTGGCGCAATACCTTCGATATTTCCAATTCCTCCTGGCGCGTTTGTTGTTGCTTTTCCTAAAAGGATAATCCCTCCCCAGTCACCAGCAGCTCTGTTTCCAGCAGGTTGGTTTGATGTAAATACGATTGGTTTAGCAGCTGTTCCTAGAGCATTTAATTTTGAACCTTTCGTTATAAATAATCCAGCACCTACTGAATTTTTATCTCCTAAAATTGTTGTACCTTCTTGAATTGTAAGTGTAGCTCCATTTTTTACATAAATCTGACCTTGAATTAAATAAACTTGATCGTTTGACCAGTATGTGTCAGTTGTAATATTTGTTGATACAGTTGCTGTTGAAGCTGGGTATGTTGTCGTTTGTGGATCCCAGTTTGTCCAAGAATCTGTCCAGGCAGCTGTTGGAGCAGGAGCGAAAGCTCCTCTGTAATCTGTGTACTCTAAAAAGCTTTGACCGAAGCTTAAATTGCCTAAAGCCAATGCTAAAACTGATAAATAAATTTTTTTCATTTTTAATATTTTATACATTTAATTGAACGATACAAATTTCAGTTATTTTTTGTTTTTTAACGTTAAGAGCATCCTATCAAAAAGAGAATAAATAGTTAAGTTAATGTTAAGTAAAATATATTTTAATTTAATATGTTTATTTTAACTTGTTGATTTACTTTGTTTTAGTGTTGAAACAAAAAAGGCTGTCATAAAATGACAGCCTTCAATATTAACATTAAAGTTATTATAATTTAATCGTAACCGTAGCTGAAATAGTTCTTCCAAAAATAGTTGACCAAATCATATTATCAACTTTTTCATTGTAACTGTTGATGTTTCTTTTTGTTCCAGTGAATATTAGATTAGATATCTCTTTACTAGTTGATATTTCAGTATTGTCACTGTAATTGTTTTGATAGAAAATTTGTTTTTGAGCCAAGATATTTTGGAAGTTTAATTTACATTCCATTTTGTTTTTGAAGAAACCTTTCGATACTTGAAAATCAACAAATGTTCTGCTTTTTTCCCAAATATCTGGTTGATTTACATTTCCTAAAATTGAGATTCTATCTCCAACTCTATTTACGTTGATAGATGCAGATAAGTTTTTATCTTCATTGAAATACGTAAGTCCAGTATTGAATACATATGGAGATTGTCCTTGAAGTGGTCTTGAAGAATATGGAGTTCCAATAATATCAGAAACATCAACTATAGAGCGGATAATTGCTAAATTAGTGTAGAATGTAAAATTATTAGTAATTGAGCTAGAATCAGCTTTTATTAAAGAACCAATAATCGTTCTAGCTTCAATCTCAAATCCGTAATTCGTAGCTTTAGAAACATTTTTGAATGACATTTCGTTTGCAACATCTGCTCTCGAAATTTGTTCAATTGGGTTTTCAAATTGTTTGTAAAAAAATGTACCTGATAATAATTGACCTTTTCCAGGATATAATTCATAACGTAAATCTAAGTTAGTGATTTTGGCTCTTTTTAAAGAATCGTTACCAGAAATTACAAACTGAGTATTAAAATCATAAAAAGCAAAAGGAGCTAACTCTCTATATTCGGGTCTGTTTAATGTTTGAGAGAAAGATAATCTGAAGTTTTGTTTTTTATGGAATGAATAGATTGCATTTAAAGAAGGAAGTACGTCTAATTTCTTAGTTGCAATTTGTAAATCACTTTTGTCTGATTTGATAGCATGTAAATTTTGTACAAAATACTCTGCTCTTGCTCCCCAAACTAAACGAAGGGTTTTGTGTATTTTATTGTCGAGCATTAAGTACCCTGAAGAAGTTGATGAATTAGCTGTGTAAGCATCAGAATATTTTGATCCGTCAGTTAATTTAAATCCACCAATTCCTGGTTTAATTAATCCCATATTTTCAGAATTGAAGATAGAATTTTGATCTAAATATTTTAAAGTATCTTTAAATATTACCGAAGATCCATTTCCATAGGTTGTGTATCCTAATTGTCTAGCGTCGAACGTTCTGTTTCGATTCTGGTACATACCACCAAGTTTTAATTCACTTTTAATTCCAATTAATTCTTTTAAATGGTATGAAAAATCAACTTTGAAACTTGCAATGTTTTCTTTATTTGTTGAGAAGAACATTCCACCACTATAATCTGGTCCAACTCCATTGTCAATTGAAGATTTGTATAAGGTGTCTGATCCATCTAAAATACTAGCGTTGTGGTATTTTGAACGATTGTAAATTGATCTTCTTAAATTCGGAATTGTTCTTTTTATATTACTATAAGAACCAACCCAGTGAATTTTTAATTTCTCTTTTTTAAATAAATGTTCTCCATTAAGTTGTCCAGAATAGATATTGTTACTTGTGAACCAAAGTGCATTTGATTTTATTAAAGTTGGGTTCGATTCTGTAGGGTCTCTTTCTCCAGTTCGATTAATTACTCTGTCGTCTGAATTTATACTATATAAGTTTTTGAATCCAATTTTATTATTAGAATTAAGTTTCATAGTAAAATTAGCCATTGCTCCACCTAATATTTGCGTAGAGTATACTTTATCTAAATAATCGAAATCAAGTTGAGAGTTTCCATTTTCACCAGTACCAGAAAAAGCTCTTCGAGTAGTTTGACCAAAATTACTTGTTTTATTATATGTTAATGAAGTAATAATACCAAGTTCTTTTTTGAACAGTGATGTATTAACCCCCATACTATATTGTAGATTTAAATTAGGGCTAAATTTTTTAGCTTCAATTGACCAATCTGTGTTAAAATCCTTTGCTAAAAGCGCTTGATTTGAATTTAAAATTGGGTAAGAGCCTTTTGCTGGAATAGCTGAAGGAATGTTTCTTGTACCATCATCAATTCCTAACCAATCTAATTTTCCTCCTTTGTAATCGATTTGCTCTTTGAAAGTTGTAACTGTGTTATAACCACTTCCGAATGCGATAGATTGAAAGTTTTTTGCGGGGATTGATTTTGTGTTTATTTGAATAATACCACCAGCAAATTCAGCAGGTAAATCAGGTGTTGCTGTTTTAACGATTGTAATGTTGTCTAGCATATTTGCTGGGAAAATATCAAATGAAAAAGCTTTTCTATCTGATTCTGAGCTTGGAAGTGGCCCATCATTTAAATATGCTGCATTATAACGATCATTTAAACCTCTAATAATAGCAAATTTGTTATCTTGAATACTTGCTCCTGAAACTCTTTTTAATACATCACTTGTAGTTCTATCTGGAGTTTTTGAAATTGTAGTAGCTGAAATTACATCTGAACTATTAGCACTGTTTCTTTTAGTTGCTAACGTGCCAATTTCATCTGATTTACTCACTTTAACTTTTACAACAACATCTGTCATTGTAGTTGTGATAGGCTCAAGAGCGATGTCTAAATTTAAAACTTCAGAATTTGAAACTACAATATCTGTTAAGATTTTTGTTGCGTGCCCAGGGGAAGAAACTGTTACCGAATATGTTCCAAAGTTGATACCCTTAATTATATATTTACCTTCAATATCAGCTATTGCTCTATATTCAGTTCCGTCAATTATAATTTTAGCATTTGGAATAACATCTCCAGTTGTACCTTCTAAAAAATCTTTAACCGATCCTTCAACAACTTTTCCCTCAATTATTCCTTTTTGGTTTGTTTGAGCAGAAAGTGTTAAACTTATTGAGCAAATTATCAAAAACAATACTTTTTTCATCCTTCTATAAAATTTTTCACAAAGGACGCTATATGTAATTAACGTTAAGTTATGTCAATGTTAATTTAATAATAAGTTATTTGACGCGGTAATAGTATGTTTTGTGAAGTTTTTTGAAAGGTTTAAAACTAAGTTAGGTTGTTTTATTTTTTATATAAACTATTGTAAAATAATATTTTAATATGGAGAATGAAGAGCGGATTTTATTTATTTACACATTTAATTAAATATGAAATAGCTTAACATTAGCTTAACATTAGAAAGAAAACATATCAATTGAATTCGGTGTTAAGGAGAAAAGTTTAAATTTTTTTAATAAATTTTTAATCTGGATTAGAAAATTTATAACCTACCCCTTTTACCGTCGTAATATAATTTTCACCTAATTTTTCTCTTAATTTTCTAATATGAACATCTATTGTTCTGTCACCTACAACAATTTCTGTTCCCCAAACACTTTCCAAAATCACATCTCTCTCAAAAACAGTATGTGGTCTTGAAGCTAGTAATGCTAATAATTCAAATTCTTTTCTTGGTAAATGGAGTATCTCTCCATTTTTTTCGACAATGTATTTTTCTCTATTGATTTTTAAATCAGTTGATGCGCTTGTTTCAACTTCAACTTTTCCTTTCCTTCTTAATAAAGCATTTATTCTACTAATAAGTACTTTTGGTTTTACAGGTTTTGAAACGTAATCATCTGCCCCAGAGTCCAATCCGGCAATTTGACTGTAGTCTTCATTTCGTGCGGTTAAAAGGCAAATCACAATTTGTTCAAAACCAGAAGTGTGACGAATTAATTCACAAAATTCAATTCCATCCATTCCCGGCATCATTACATCCAATATAAGTAAATCAGGTTTTTTAATTTTCATTTTAGCTAAACCATTTTCACTATCTGTTGCTGTATCAACTTGAAATCCTTCTTTTTCAAGGTTATACTTCAAGATTTCTCTTATGTCTTCTTCGTCGTCGATGATTAAAATTGAAACCATATTTTTTAATTCAGTTTTTATTCAATGCTAAATTTAATAATAATTTAACATTATTAATATTGATTAGTTAAATTAAAGATTAAAGATTTTGTTTTTTAGTTTTAATTATTTGAAATATAAGTGTTTAACGAGTGTTTTTAATTTTTTAATAAAAAAAACGAGTTAGTTTTTGAAAACTTAAATTATAAATTTTAATTTTGCGTCAGTAGTAGTAGGTTAGGTTAGTTGATAAAAGCTCTGGACGCCCGTTCAGAGCTTTTATTTTTTTATCTCAAAACGTTATTTTTTAGTTAAAAAACACTACTGATATTACCTTGAATAACATATAAGTATTTGATATTTAGTCTTTTGTTAATATTTATGTTTTATTTATAAAAAATACTAAAATTGTTTATTTTATTTTTTATTCATTTTTGAATTAATTTAGTAAAACTCAAAATAGACAAAGATGAAAATTAAAATTTTACTTGCTGAAGACGATACAAGTCTTGGTTTTATGATTTCAGATCAGTTAAAATCAGATGGATATGCAGTAACATTGTGCTCTGATGGAGCAGAAGCATACAAAAAGTTTAATGATGAAAAATTTCATTTGTGCATTTTTGATGTGATGATGCCTAAAAAAGATGGTTTTACATTGGCGAAAGATATTCGAAAAATAGATACTGAAATTCCTATTTTGTTTTTGACAGCTAAATCAATGACAGAAGATAAAGTTCTTGGATTTAAATCAGGAGGAGATGATTATTTGACTAAACCTTTTAGTATTGAAGAATTACAAGTTAGATTGACTTCTTTATTGAAAAGAGTAAATATTCAAGCTGAGGAAGAAGAAGAAAAAATCATTTCAATTAGCTCGTATACTTTTGATCCTGAAAATTTCATTTTGAAACATGCTAATTTTGAAAAAACGTTGACCAAAAAAGAAGCGCAAATTTTAAAAGTGCTGTATAAATTCAAAAATCAAGTGGTTGAACGAGATGTTGTTTTGAATGCTGTTTGGGGACAAGATGATTATTTTGTTGGTAGAAGTTTAGATGTTTTTATTACCAAACTTCGTAAATATTTTAGTGAAGACGAAGCGATTCAAATCACCAATATTCACGGTATTGGGTTTAAACTTTCGGTTCAAGCGTAAGTAACTCATTGAAATTATTGTAATTTTGCTATTTCAATTTATTTAGAGGTTTACTAAAAAATTAAAATGGCGTATATTCTTCATCTTGAAACATCAACAAAAGTCTGTTCTGTAGCACTTTCGTTTAATGGAAAATTAATTGCAATAAAAGAAAATGAAGAAGATGGTTACTCTCATGGTGAAAATTTAACTCTATTTATTCAATCTGTTTTAGAGCAAGCTTCGATTAAAGTTCAAGAATTAAATGCTGTGTCAGTTGCCTCAGGTCCTGGTTCTTATACTGGCTTGAGAATTGGCGTTTCAACTGCGAAAGGATTATGCTATCCATTAAATATTCCATTAATTGCAATCGATTCATTGACTTCTTTGAAAGAAATTGCAAAAGAAAAACATCCAAATTCTAACTTATGTTCTTTAATAGATGCTCGAAGAATGGAAGTTTATAACTTGTTCTACTCTTCAAGTAATGATTTATTGAAACCGATTTCAGCTGATATTATTGAACAAGATTCATATTCTCAATTTGAACCGTTTGTTTATTTTGGAGATGGTGCTGAAAAATTACAAGAACTTTGGCAAGGTCGTAATTGTATTGCTGATACTTTAATTTCTTCATCTGCTAAAGGTCAAACGAAATTGGCTTTTGAAAAATATCAAAATCAAGAATTTGAAGATGTAGCCTATTTTGAACCTTTTTATTTGAAGGATTTTGTGAGTAATGCTAAGAAGACGTTAGATTCTAGACATTAGATTTTGACTAATCAAAACTCACAAATAAAAATGAAATTATTTAGTTTGTTAATTTTCTCTCTTATAAGCATAAGGTCTTTTACTCAAATTAATGAAGACACATTAAATAGATTTGATTCTAACCATAATAAAACAGGATATTGGATTTGTTATTTAGATTCAAATTTTAATTTGAGCAAAAAAGAAAACGCGAAACATTATGGCATTGAACATTATCAAAATGGAAAAAGAGATTGCCAATATTTTAGTAATGATAAATTTAGAATTAAATCTCGAAAAAAATATTTCCCATACAATAATAAAGAAAATCAAAATGATTCTCCATTATTATTGAATGGAGAAGTGTTTTATTATGATAAATACGACTCTTTAGAAGTTTATGAAAAATATACTAATGGGCATCCCGTAGTCATCGAGGAATATGCCTATACTGAAATAAATAAAACTTTTCAAAGAATTAAGTGGACGAGTGAATATTATGATAGTCTTTATAATAATATACCTCATACTTTTCTTCATTATGAATATGATTCAAGAAATGGACTTCCTGAATATAAACAATATTATAAAAATAGAAAAACCATTAGTGAGACATATATTCTATATAAACATAAAGTAGTTAAATCCATCAATAAACCTAGAATAGGGTACATATTCCAAAACAAAAGTTTTTTAGAAATAGGATATTCAAAAAAATATACAAAACAAACAATTGATACGGCCGGAGTAACTAGATTTCCTACTGAACAATTTCCTGGCTTCACTTTATCTCTTTTATGTAATTGGAATAAAGCCTATTTATGTATTGGTCAAAAAGCTGTATTTACCTATTTTTACAAATTCATTAACAGTGAAATCGGAGTTGTAAATTACACAAAATCTAAAACAAGTGACTTTCGTATAACTCTTAGCTCAGGAGTATCTGTTTTAGGACGATTAAGTTTGATGTATTCTTATTCAATCCCTTTGACAAATAATATTTTCAATGAAATATCAAGGAATTCGTTTTCAATAATAATTCATTAAATTAAAGAAAGTCAAACGAATTTTAGACTTACATTCTTAATAAATTCTAATCCTTTTCCATTTTTTAATGCCTTTAAATATGCAGATCCAATAATTGCGCCATCGCAATTTTGATGTGCTTTTATTACATCATCTTTTGTATTAATACCAAAACCTAACATAACTAGAGTTTCTCCGCAAATTTGTTTAATCTCTTTGTACCTAGTATTCATTTCAGTATTGATACTAGAAGTTCCACCCGTAATGCTTGTTTGAGATACCAAATAGACAAAACTATTTTGTGATACGTTTGCTATTCTTTCAATTCGGTTATTACTCGTTGTGGGCGTGATTAGAAAACTAACCGAAATTCCGTATTTAACAAAATTTGATTGGTAAAAACGTTCATAAAGTTCCAAACTCATGTCAGGTAGAATGACTGAAGCAATTTCTAATTCTTTGCATTTTGAAAGAAATTTTTCAATGCCAAATTGTAAAACTGGATTTAAATACCCCATAATGACCAATGGAATTTTAACATTTTCTTTTATTGAAAATAATTGCTCAAAAAGTAAATCTAAATGCATTCCGTTTTGTAAAGCGATAGAACTTGTTTCTTGAATTACAGGTCCATCTGCCATAGGGTCAGAAAAAGGAATACCTACTTCGATGAAATCAATTCCTTGTTCTTGAAGTGTTAGTATTTGTTGTGTTGTACTTTCTAGAGTTGGATAACCTGCTGTTATGAAAATACTTAATTGTTTATTTTGTTTTTTGAATGGGTTCATTGTTTTAGTTTTTTATTTCCCCCTTTGGAGGGGGGCAGGGGGGAAGGAGCCCTTGTGAATTTAATTTTACACTGATTTCTGAATTTTCGATTTATCCTCCCCCTCGATCCCCCTCCAAAGGGGGAAGAATACAAATACTATTTATCCTAATTAATAATCAAACATCTAAAATTCAACATTAGAATACGTTTTCATATCCTTATCTCCTCGACCTGATAAATTAATTACCACGATGTCATTTTCGTTTAGAGATAATTTATTCAATGCTGCTAATGCGTGAGCACTTTCTAGCGCTGGAATTATTCCTTCTTCAATCGATAGCTTTTTAGCTGCTTTTAATGCTTCTTCATCTGTTACTGAAATACTTTTTGTTCTTCCAGTTGAAATGGTGTGAGCGTGAATTGGTCCGATTCCTGGGTAATCTAACCCTGCTGAAATTGAATAAGGTTCAGTTACTTGACCGTATTCGTCTTGCATTAATAGTGTCAAACTTCCGTGTAGTACTCCAGGTGTACCTAAAACAGAGGTTGCTGCCGAATGTCCTGATTCATTACCTAATCCTGCTGCTTCAACTGCTATTAATTCAACTTCTGGATGGTTGTAAAATTCAAAAAAGGCTCCAGCTGCATTACTTCCTCCTCCGACACAAGCGACTACTTTTGTCGGTAATTCACTACCCGTTTTTTCTTTCAATTGTAATTTTATTTCTTTGGAAATGATTGATTGAAAATAAGTTACCATTTCAGGAT
>CANCEQ010000062.1 GCA_947375085.1 Flavobacteriales bacterium | reverse complement strand
GAAATTTCGAAAGAAGAAATTGAGCATTTCAAAATGGTGCACGATATTATTTTAGCAAGAGGGTTAACTTTTGGTCGTGAAAGAAGAGACAACTATGTGAACGAATTAGCCAAATTCATGAAAAAAGGCGAAAGTCGTGAAAAAGCATTAGTTGATCGTTTATTATTTTCAGCGATGATTGAAGCAAGAAGTTGCGAACGTTTTAAAGTACTTTCTGATAATATTGAAGACAAAGAATTAGCTAAATTTTACTACGACTTAATGGCGAGTGAAGCTGGTCATTACACTACCTTTTTAGGATTTGCAAAAAAATACGGAGAAGGAATAGATGTAGATAAACGTTGGAAAGAATGGTTAGCATTCGAAGCTACTGTTATTGCAAATTACGGAAAAGAAGAAACAATTCACGGATAAAAGACCAATCTATTTAATGTCTCAAAAAAAGAAAGTTCAACCAAAGGAAAAGGCGAAAATACATCCTCGAAATAAGCACAAAGAGCGCTACGATTTTAAGGTTTTAGTGGAGGCTTGTCCTGAATTAGCTCCTTTTGTAAAATTAAACATTCACAACGATGAATCGATTGATTTTGCAGATGCTGAAGCGGTGAAAATGTTGAATAAATCGTTATTGAAGCATTTTTATAAAATAGAAAATTGGGATATACCGGAAGGTTATTTATGTCCACCCATTCCTGGAAGAGCAGATTATATCCATCATTTAGCAGATTTAGTAAGAATCTATAATTACGGAAAAATTCCGACAGGTTCATCTATTAAATGTTTAGATATTGGAATCGGAGCAAATGGAGTTTATCCAATAATCGGAAATAATGAATATGGTTGGACTTTCATTGGTTCAGATATTGATATAGTTTCTATTGAGTCAGTTCAGAAATTAATTGAAAATAATCCCTTTTTAAAAGAAGTGATAGACTGTCGATTACAAACCAATCCAAAAGATATTTTCACTGGAATTTTAAAGGAAGGAGAATTTATTGATTTTACTATTTGTAATCCACCATTTCACGCATCTAAAGCAGAAGCAGAAGCTGGTAC
The DNA here is from genome assembly GCA_947375085.1 of Flavobacteriales bacterium. Next base: position 13,543 of record CANCEQ010000062.1, on the reverse strand, counting down.
ATTGCGTAAATTATCGAATTTAAATCAGAAAGTTGTAAAGAAAGTCAACCTAAATTTTGGTGGACAAAACGGTGAACTTTGGTGTGAAGGAGGAGAAGAACGATTTGTTCGTACGATGATTCGTCAAAGTCGCCAATTCAAGAACAATTGCTTTTGGTTTTCATCTTTAATTTCAAAACAATCTAATTTAAAAAGCATTTACGAAGCACTAGAAAAAGCAGAAGCATTCGAAGTGAAAACCTTACCTATGGGACAAGGAAATAAAACAAGTCGAATCGTTGCTTGGACATTCTTAAACAAAGAACAACAAAAAGAATGGAAAAATAACAGATGGAATTCTTAGATGATTTTAACGTTAATTCAAAACTAAATTAATATCAATTTACAGCATATTTACAACTTCGATTTTCGATTTCTGAAAAAGGTTGTATCTTTGCACCGAATTAGTCCTTAAAAAAACGGATTAATAACTAGCATTAAGATATTTTATGAAGAGAGTTGTTGAATTTAGAAAGCTTTTAGGAACGGAAAGAGCTACATCATTGAATGATATGAAAGCGGTTTATCGTAAATTTATGAAGGAATTTCACCCTGATAAATTTGTAAACGATGAGGAAGGTAAACTTGCCGCTGAAGAAAAAAGTAAAGCAATCATTGAAGCATACCATTTCTTGGTAAGTATTTCTCCTGAAACAGCTAAAAACAATTTAGAAGCATACACAGAAAGTATTTCTAATAACATCGTAACAGATTTCCATTACAAAGGTCAAATTTTACGTTTGGATTTTTCAGATGGTAATAGTTATGAGTATTTTGGTGTATCGAAAGATGTTTATACAAAATTATGTCAATCAGATTCTCCAGCGCGTTTTGCAAGAAGAAAAATCTGTACAGTTTTCACATACAGAAATGTTTCTCAACAACCAGTTGTAGCATAATCAGAAAAGATAGATTATTGGGGTAGTATCTCATAAAGTGTGTAAGTAGCTCAAAGTTGTTCTGAAAAGTTTTGACCTCCCTCCAAAGAGGTCGGAAAATTTTCGGAAATAACTTTTTAGTAATTTTAACACACAGTATATGAAAGCAGAAGATTTATTTAGCAAAGATTTCTTTAAACAGTTTAAGACTGGAGAAGATTTAAACACATTCATGCATGAACTAAAAAAACGTGCATTAGAAGAGATGTTAGAAGGAGAATTGGATGACCATTTAGGTTATGATAAACACAAAAATTCTCCAAATTCTAATTCTAGAAATGGTCATACTACCAAGAAAATCAAATCCTCTCAAGGCGAAACAGAAATAAAAGTTCCAAGAGATCGCGACTCTAGTTTTCAACCTATGATTATCAAAAAACGGGAAAGTTTTATTGATGGGCTCGAAAACATAATAATTTCAATGTATGCTAAAGGAATGTCTAACAGTGATATAGAAGAACATATTAGTGAACTGTATGGCTATGATATTTCAACTTCAAAAATCTCTAGAATCACAGATAGAGTAACTAATGATATTGCATCTTGGCAAAATAGAGCTTTAGAACCTGTATATCTGATTGTTTGGATGGACGGTATTGTTTTTAAAGTTCGAGAAAACTCAAAAGTCATTAATAAAACGATGTATATAGCTGTAGGTTTAAGAACAGACGGACGAAAAGAAGTTTTGGGTTTATGGCTAGGTAAAAATGAATCTTCTGCGTTTTGGATGACTGTTTTAACTGATATTAAAGCACGAGGAGTAAATGATATTTTGATTACTGCAACGGATAATCTAAATGGTTTTACTCAGACTATTCAAAGTGTATTTCCGCAATCTACAAAGCAAATATGTGTAGTTCATCAAATACGAAATGCAAGTAAATATGTAGTTTGGAAAGACAAAAAAGATTTTGCTAAAGATATGAGAGAAATATACACAGCACCGAATAAAAAATCAGCTGAACTTGCTTTAAATGAACTAGATAAGAAATGGTCTTCAAAATACTCTTATGCCATAAAAAGCTGGAGAGAAAATTGGGATGAATTAACCGCTTTCTTTGATTTCCCTCTAGAAATCAGACGAATAATTTATACAACAAATCTGATTGAAAATCTAAATGGAAAAATCAGAAAATACACGAAAAATAAACTATCATTTCCTACAGATGATGCAGTTATGAAATCAACTTTTTTAGCTTTGAGTGAAGCAACAAAAAAATGGACCATGCCAATTAGAGATTGGGGCATGATCCATAATCAATTTTTAATTATTTTTGAGGAAAGAATAAGTAGGTATTGAAAATAACTTTTTTCTATTTACACACTTTTCGGGATAGTGTCATTATTGGAAGCCACATTCTTAAGGATGTGGCTTTTTTTATGAATTAAATTCTAACTTTGTGTTTTAAAAGCTTTTATCTGTTTCTATGGGATTTTTCCAAAACTTAGTTTTATTAGTTTGTCTTCTTTTTACATTTTTAGCAAAAGCACAAGTTGATTCTTCTAAATCAGATATTTCTTTTGATTTTGGTTTAACTAGAAATAAAAACTTAAATCTTTGGCCACTTTTAAAAAAAACAAAAAGTGATGATTTATTCGAATTGAAGATTTGTTTTTCTACATTTAAATATTCCAATGATTTTCAGAATAATCAAAAGCATTCTCATTTATTTCCTCTTTTTATAAAAGATAAGAGTGATTCGGTAAGCGATTTGAAATTACTTACCACTTATTATCCATCTGTATATAGATACAGTCAAAATCATCAAGATTCATCCACTTCTTTAAAATTGTTTGAACTAGCACCTGAAATTAATTTTTTGGAAATAAGTCGTTCGAAAGATGGAATGAATGTCCAGAACAATCTGTTTTTCTTCCTGTGGTATAAAAACAATCAACGATTGAAAATATCTCATCTTATAGGTTTTCCATTGTATTGGAATTTTACTTCTCCAGAAAAGACGACAAGTACACTTTTTCCGCTTTATTCAAAAGGAAGTAATAGTTATTTAGAAAGGAAATATTTAGCAATAACTCCCTTGTTTTGGCAATTTAAAACCGTTACTGAAACGAAAACTAGATTATTACCAATATGTTACAGTAGTAAAGAAATAACGTATGCTGATACAATTAAAAGAAATACTTTATTTCCAATTTACTGGTCTTATAAGGACAGTGAAAAGAATAATAAGATAGTTTTTCCTATTGCTTGGAGTTTAAACAATAAGTACTATTCTTCATTTACACTTTTACCGCTAGTTTCTGTTGGACATTCTAAAAATAAGCAAAAAAGTCATTTAGGAATTACTCCTTTTATTTGGTATTCAAAAGACTCATTATCAAATAAATTTACCGCCTTTCCAATCTGGTATAAACGAACAAAAATCCATAACCAAGATACAATTAAATCAAATGTAATTTTTCCTATCTATTGGTCTAATCAAAATACATTTGACACATCAAAAGTGTTGTTTCCTTTGATTTTTAATTTTAAAAACAAATACTATTCTTCATCTACATTTTTTCCATTATACTCAACAGGAGAATCTAAATTTGGATCAAGATCTCATCGTGTTGTAACTCCATTTTATTGGAGTTTTAAAGATTATAATTATACAAAAAAGGCATTTTTACCCATATGGTTTTCGAGTTTAAAAGTGGAAGGAATTGATTCTGTAAAGTCAACCGTTTTATTTCCTATTTATTGGTCACACAAAGAAGAAACGAGTAGCAATCAAATAATTTTTCCTGTTTATTGGAAGTATCATTCCATTTATTATGATTCGAAAACAGTTTTTCCATTTTATTCTTATGGTCAAACAAATGATTCTAAAATAAAACACATTGCCGTCACTCCTTTAATTTGGTATTTAAAAGATAGTATATCAAGCAAAATAAAAGTATATCCATTCTTTTTTCATACCAGAAAAATTGATTTAGGAGACACGATTAGATCGAATGTGTTTTTTCCAATTTATTGGTCAAAAAAAGCCAAATACGAAACTAAAACAGTTTTATTTCCCGTTATATGGAAATTTGAAAATTGGTATTCAAAATCATTAACAGTTTTTCCATTTTATTCACGAGGAATAAATACTTCAGATATACATAAAAAGTATTATGCCATTACTCCACTATTTTGGCATTTTGAAGATTCTCTTTCGAAAAAAAATAATTTGTTACCCTTGTTTTATTCAAGCTCAAAAATTGACGACTGGAAGGATACAATCAATAAAACTGTTCTTTTTCCTTTATATTGGTCATATGGAGATAAATACAAAACAAATAGAGTAATTTTCCCAATTGTATGGAGCTTTAAAAAACCAACTTCTAAATCATTTACTGTTTTTCCGTTGTTTTCAAAAGGATCTAATTTTAAATATAATAGCAAATATTATGCGGTAACTCCGTTTATTTGGCACTTAAAAGATTCATTAGTAACAAAAACAACCATTTTCCCCTTATTATTTCAAAAAGAAGAAATAACCAAAAAAGACACCATTCATTCGCTGGTTTCATTCCCTCTTTATTGGCATTATAAAAACAAGACGCGTTCTCATTCTGTTTTGTTTCCGATTGTTTGGAAGTATGATAGTAAGTATTATAGTTCGTTTACACTTTTCCCTTTGTATTCAAGAGGAGCACCTAAAAATGAATTCGCATTAAAAACCTACTCTCATAAAGTAATAACACCATTTTATTGGTCTATAAAAGATACAAATTCATTTCGAAAAGTAATTTTTCCAATTTGGTTTAACTATGAGAAAACGGATGGAAAAGATACCATTCAATCGAAAGTGGTTTTCCCATTTTATTGGTCTTTACATAAAGAAGGGAGACATCAAAAAGTCATTTTTCCTATCGTTTGGAAAATGAAAAACGATTATTATAATTCTTTTAAAGTTCTACCATTTTATTCGAAGGTGAAATACAATCATTTTCCTTTTGAACAATTAATGGTAACTCCTTTGTATTGGCATACTCATAATAAAAGTAAAGTTTCGACAACTTTAATTCCGTTGTTTCAATATTCAAAAGATACATTGAATCAATCAACTAAATTTTCTATTTTGTATGCTTTGTATAGATATAAGAATATAAATAATTTACGAACTTCAAGTGTTTTATGGCCCATTATAGAGCACACAAAAGGGGAAGGATATAAAGCATTCAGAATCTCTCCGATTATTTGGTATAAGAAAAGTGTAGAGGACAGTTATTTTTCAATTCAACCATTTTATTTTCAAAGAAAGACACCTACTGAAACAACCTATCGTTTATTATTTGAATTATATAAATATAAACGATCAAATGAGATTAAAAATTATCACGCAATATTATGGAAATTAATTACTTATAAAAAATATTATAACAAGAATTACGATTTTAGAATCCTTCAAGAGTTATTTGTATTTTCGAAACAAAATGGGACAATAGAAAGAAGTATTTTTCCACTTTTTAATTTAGTAAGAAAAGAGAATGGAAATAAATCAACTTCTTTGTTCTTTAATTTTTACCATTCGTTTAAACAAAAAGTTCCGAATTCATCAGAGTATTATCAAGAGATAAAATTATTTTGGTTTCTTCGAATTGCATCAAATTACAATTACTTAAAATCGAAGGGATTAGTAATTGATAAAAAGAGTCGTGTTCAGAAGGATTGAACTATTTTTCAGATTTTTTTAATTGATAAGTTCTATAAAACAACCACAAAAAAGTAATTACAAAAAGGGCATTTCCAATTCCTAAAACTCCGTGTGCATCTAAATTATCCGATAATTCTCTTCCCCATAAATCGTTCGAATTGAATGAAAAAAGAATTATTCCTATTGAACTTAATATCCAACCGATTAAAGATTTTGTTTTAGATAAAAGGTGCAGTAGAAAAACAATAAGTGGAATAATTAATAGAAAGTGTTCTGTATCAGTTACAAAGAAATTAGGGGTAAAGGCAGTCAAAATAACAGACCAAATAATGAGTTGAGCATCTCCATTAAATCCTCTAAAAATTCGTACAATCATTAAACCTAATAGAATGGCTAAACAGATAAGTGAAGGAATCCATTCTGATTTGATACCGAAGTAATAGTTTACTAAATAAGTTAACGAATTTTCACTGACGATATATTCACCGTGATTAGAAACCGATTTCACCCAATTTCCCCATAGCACTATATTTCCAGACCATCCAGTGCTTACAATCGGAAACAAAAAGAAAAAGATTCCAAATCCAGCCATATAAGCTATTGTTTTCCATTTTTTATAGAAGACCAACGGAATGACAGCCAACAACATAATAGGTTTTAGAATCAGCATTAAACTCCAAAAAAGGGCGGTTAAAATCGGTTTGTCTTTGTAAATATATTTTAAACCAAGTACTAAAAGTCCGAGTAAATAAAGGTTGATATTCCCCATATGAAATTCACGGACCAAGTGAATCGCTACAATCAAAAAAGTGACAAATAAAATCCAAGCCTGAATTGTTTTGAATTCAAACCCAAAAATTTTATGTGATAATTCTTTTAATGTTATGATTGACACAATGAGTGATGTCATCAATAAGAAAAGATGTATCAATTGACTAGTTCCGTAACTGAAAAAAGTAAAAAATTTGAAAATATAAAGAGTAAAGGGAGGGTATTTAAAATAGCCAGTATCCAACCCATAATTTTTTACATATGGATTATTTCCTTTGAAATAGTCAATTGTAGCATCAAAATACACCCTAAAATCATTCGTCCAAAGTTTATTATTATTTAACTCAACAATAGTGAATAGACTAAAAAATGCGATGATTAAACCCGCGAAGAAAAAGTATGATTTCGGAATATTTTTTAGCTGTTGAATCATTTTGATATAGAAACTTCAAATAATTTCCCCCAATGTTTTCCAGTCATATAGATTTTTCCATTGTTAGTGGCGATTCCATTCATTACTTCACCTAGACCACGACCTGCTTTTTCAATTGCTTCTCCTTCGATAACAGCGATATTCTTTCCGTTTACCGGATCAATAACGATTAAACGATTAGTAGTGTAAATGTTCGCATAAATTTTACCGTCAATGTATTCTAATTCATTTATTTGTTGAATCGGACCTTGATCATCATATACTTCAATCGTGCGTTGAATTGAAAAAGTTTCAGGATCTCTAAACGTAATTCTTTCCGAACCGTCCGAGATAATCAATGATTTTCCATCGTTACAAAGCCCCCAACCTTCTCCAGTGTATGGAATATCTTTGATCAGTTGCATTGTGTTTTTATTGTAGACAAAACATTTTTGCTCTTTCCAAGTCAATTGGTAAACTTTATCTCCAAAAATGGTAATACCTTCACCAAAATAATTTTCGTCCAAACGAATATTTTTATCAGGATTAACTGTTCCTGTAGACAAATTAGTTTGCGCAATCATACTTTGACCATATTGTCCTGTTCCTTCGTACAAAATCCCGTTATTGAATTCTAATCCTTGCGTATAACTAGTTGTTAAGTGAGGATATTCTTTCACCACCTTAGCAAACCAAATAGATGGTTTAACGTCTGATAATACACGAACCAATCGATTGTCGGTAAAAGTTTCTCCGTTTTCCATTGTAGAAATCAAACTGATAGGGCGAGTTCCTAAACCAAAATATCCTGCATTTAAGCTAAAAGTCAATTTTCCATTTGGTTTATCCCATACTTTTAAAGTACTGTCATTATAAACTAACTCTAATTTTTTAATTCCATCGGTACTTACAGTAATTCCAATTGGAACTTCGTGATTCCATTTCGTAGCAAGATTATCTTTAAAATCAAATTGAGCCGCTACGATTTCAGTATCATCTCCTTGTAACATTGGAACGATTACCATTGAACCAATCACTAAAACTAAAAGTCCTAAAATGACGTATTTTTTCATATTTATTATTTTTTAAATAGAAAGTAAATTTTCGATCGATTTCGCCCTTATTTCAGAATGTGAAGCATCGTAAATCACTTCTTTATTTTTTAAAACAATTGCTTGAGGAGATTGGTGTTCAATTCCCGTTAATTCAGCAATTTCATTTGAAATGTGTCTATTTGCAATTAAATCAAGGTAATAAATAGAAACGTTTGTTAATTCAGTATTCCAATTTGATTCAAAACGAGATTTAGCCATGGATGAAATACTACATCGTGTGCTATGTTTGAATAATATTATAGGATTTTCTATTGATTGTTCAATCGCCTGTTTTAATTGTTCGGATGAAGTAAGTTCTATCCACGGAAAGGCAACTTTATCGCTTGATTTGAATACTGAAAATAGTCCCATAATTATAAACTTCCTGTAAATTGTTTTAAGAAACGAACGTCATTTTCTGAATAAAGACGTAAATCATTCACTTTGTATTTCAATTGTGTGATACGTTCAATACCCATTCCAAAAGCAAATCCTGAATATTCTTTAGAGTCAATTCCACAAGATTCAAGAACAGCTGGATCAACCATTCCACAACCTAGAATTTCTAACCAACCTGTATTTTTACAAACATTACATCCTTTTGCATTACAAATTGAACAAGAAACATCTACTTCGGCACTTGGCTCTGTAAACGGGAAATAAGATGGACGTAATCTAATTTGTGCTTTTTCCCCAAACATTTCTTTAGCGAAATACAAAAGAGTTTGTTTTAAATCGGCAAAAGAAACTTTTTTGTCAATATATAAACCTTCAACTTGGTGAAAGAAACAATGTGCACGAGCTGAAATTGCTTCATTTCTAAATACTCTTCCTGGAGAAATAGTACGAATAGGAGGTTTTTGATTTTCCATTACGCGAACTTGAACAGAAGAAGTATGAGTTCTTAAAGCCATTTCTTCTCCTTCATTTTCAATAAAGAAAGTATCCTGCATATCTCGTGCTGGATGCTCAGGCGGAAAGTTTAATGCAGAGAAATTATGCCAATCATCTTCCATTTCTGGACCTTCAGAAACCGTGTATCCTATGCGATTAAAAATTTCAATAATTTCACTTCTAACCAACATCAATGGATGTCTAGATCCAACTTCTGAATCTTCACCTGGTCTAGAAGTATCGATTGAAGCAGCACCAGTTTTAGGAGCGTCTAATGTTTCTTTTATAGTATTAAACTTTTCTTCCGCTAAAGTTCTCAAACCATTTAAAAGTTGACCAACTTCTTTTTTATCTTCGTTTGGAACAGATTTCAATTCACCAAACAAATCTTTTAAAATCCCTTTTGTACCTAGATACTGAATTCTAAATTTTTCTAATGTTTGCGTATCTTCTATTGAAAACTTATTTATTTCTTCAATTATTGAGTCAATTTTATCTTTCATTTCTTGTAAAAATTGTATGCACTTAATTCGTGATGTGCGCGAAGTTAAGAAATAATGGTGTTTGTCTATTTAAAAAATAAGATTATCTTTGAAGTTGATTAAGATTAATTTAATTTGCTAAATATGAAACGATCAATAAAATCTCTTCTATTATTTTCTTTTGTTGCTTTGGTGGCTGTTACTTTTTTTTCAAGTTGTCATAAAACAAAAGATACAACAGCTAGAATTACAGTAAAAGATAAAGATTTAAAAATTGTCGCTGGAGCATGGGTTCGATTATATGGTAATTCTACTACGACTTCTACTTCTATAATTAATGATTCTGTTCAAAGTAATGCAAGTGGAGAAGCTCTTTTCAATTATAATAAAATTTATAAATCAGGTCAAGCTGGAGTAGCTGTTTTAGATGTGGTTGGAAGAAAAGCAGCATTATATGGAAAAACAGTTATAAAAATTGAAGCTGAAACAGAAAACGTAGCTACGGTTTATATACAATAACCTATTATAGATATTGAAAAAAGCTTTCTATCATTTAGTGGTAGGAAGCTTTTTTGTTTATATCAAGTATAACTTCATCTCATTATAATTTTCAATTCCTTTTCCGTAATTTTGTGGTATGACAAACGAAAGACCAATTACAGACTGGTTACCGCTTACAAAGAAAGAGGTAGAAAAAAGAGGATGGGATGAATTAGATGTTGTAATGATTTCTGGTGATGCCTATGTCGATCATCCAGCTTTTGGAACAGCTGTAGTTAGTCGAATTATGGAGGATGAGGGCTTTAAAGTTGGAATTGTTGCTCAACCAAACTGGAAAGACGATTTAAGAGATTTTAAAAAATTAGGTCGACCAAAATACTTTTTTGCAGTTACAGCAGGTTGTATGGATTCAATGGTGAATCATTATACAGCGAATAAAAGATTGCGTTCAACAGATGCTTATACTCCAGGAGGCCAAGCAGGTTTTCGTCCTGATTATGCAACAATCGTTTATTGTAATATTTTAAAAGAACTGTATCCTGATGTTCCAATTTTAATTGGAGGGATTGAAGCTTCTTTGAGACGTGTAACTCATTACGATTATTGGAAAGATAAATTGATGCCATCGATTTTGGTGGATTCAAAAGCAGACATTTTGGTATACGGAATGGGAGATCAACCTTTGCGTGAGTTATTGCGATTGGTTAAAAAAGGTGTTCCATTTTCTAATTTATCGACATTAAAGCAAGTTGCTTTCTTACAGCCTAGAACAGAAGAGTTACCAAAAAATAAAAATTGGGAAACAGTTGAAATGGCGAGTCATGAAGAGTGTTTATCGGATAAAATAAAATATGCTGCCAATTTTAAAATAGTTGAAGTTGAGTCGAATAAATGGCAAGCAAACCGTATAATACAACACGTTGGCAATCAAACATTGATCATCAACCCTCCTTATAAAACAATGACTGAGAATGAGATAGATCAAACATTTGATTTACCTTATACTCGAATGCCGCATCCAAAATACAATAAACGAGGAGCGATTCCTGCGTATGATATGATTAAATTCTCTATCAATATGCACCGTGGTTGTTTTGGTGGGTGTAGTTTTTGTACGATTTCAGCACACCAAGGAAAGTTTATTGCTTCGAGAAGTGAAAAATCGATTTTAGCTGAAGTGGATAAAGTGACTGCTGATCCTGAATTTAGAGGATATATTTCAGATTTGGGTGGGCCGTCAGCGAACATGTACAAAATGAAAGGGAAGGACGAAGAAATTTGTGCAAGATGTTCAAGTCCGAGTTGTATTCATCCAGTTATTTGTAACAATTTAGACACGTCGCACAAACCGATGACTGAATTATACAAAAAGGTTGATGCTAATCCAAAAGTAAAGAAAGCATTTGTTGGTTCTGGAGTTCGTTACGATTTATTAGTAGACGATTTCAATAAGAACAATGAGGATGGAAATCACGATGAGTACATTGAGCAATTAGTAACTCATCATGTGAGTGGACGTTTAAAAGTGGCTCCAGAACACACATCGGACGCTACTTTAAAAGTGATGCGTAAACCCTCCTTTAAGTATTTCCATAAATTCAAAGAAAAATACGATAAGATTTGTGAAAAACACGGATTGAAGCAACAACTAATTCCTTATTTTATTTCTTCTCATCCAGGATGTGAAGAAGAAGATATGGCAAATTTAGCAGCTGAAACTAAAGATATGGGATTTCAATTAGAGCAAGTACAAGATTTTACACCAACACCAATGACTGTTGCGGAAGTAATCTATTACAGTGGTGTTCATCCTTATACTTTAAAACCAATTAAAACGGTAAAAACCAAAGAGGAAAAATTGAATCAAAACAAATTTTTCTTTTGGTACAAACGTGAAAATAGAGATTGGATCAGACAACGTTTACAAAAAGCCAACCGTCCAGAATTAATTGAAAAATTATTAGGGGATCAAGAACCTAAAGGAGGAAAACCAATGCCAAAATGGTTAGAAAATCGCAGAAAAAAATAATTTTTCTGTGTAGAGACCTAGCGCTGCTAGGTCTCCACAAAAAACAATGCTACGCCTTCACCAAATACAATTTTCAACCTAAAAAACATACAATATTATTTCAATTAATAATTAGAAGGAATTTTATTATGTCTCTACATTTTTTATTTATTTTTTTAACCATTTTTTAGATTCTACCTTATTTATAAGTGTTAAATTTGCACCAAATTTCAACAACAGTTAAGAAATGAGCGACGCGATACAACACGAATGTGGGATAGCATTAATCCGATTAAAGAAACCATTACAATTTTATGTAGATAAATATGGATCAGCTTTTTACGCTTTGAAAAAGTTGCATTTGTTGATGGAGAAACAACACAATCGTGGTCAAGATGGTGCTGGAGTTGCGAATATCAAGTTTGATATGGAACCAGGAGAAAGATACATTTCTCGTCAGCGTTCAATTGATAGCAAGCCAATTCAAGATATTTTTGATACAATCAATGCTCGTTTTAAACAAATCGAAGAAGAAAATCCTGCTTTGTTAAAAGATGTAGATTACCTAAAGAAAAACGCTGGATTTACGGGTGAATTATTTTTAGGACATTTACGTTACGGGACTTTCGGAAGAAATTCGATTGAAAGTTGTCATCCATTTTTGCGTCAAAATAACTGGATGTCGAGAAATTTAGTTGTCGCTGGAAATTTTAACTTAACAAACGTAGATGAACTTTTTGATGCATTGGTTGAGATTGGTCAACATCCAAAAGAAAAATCAGATACTGTTACTGTTTTAGAAAAAATTGGTCACTTTTTAGATGTAGAAAATGACGAATTATTACAAGAATTAAATGAGGAAGGTTTATCAAACCTTGAAAAATATAAATTAGTTTCAGAAAGAATTAACATCGAAAAAATTCTTAAAAAAGCTTCAGAAAATTGGGACGGAGGATATGCAATGGCAGGTCTTTTCGGTCACGGTGATGCTTTTGTTTTAAGAGATCCTTCAGGAATTCGTCCAGCTTATTGGTATGAAGATGAGGAGGTATGTGTTGTCGCTTCTGAAAGACCAGTAATTCAAACAGCTTTCAATTTAAAAGCAGAAAGTATTAAAGAATTAACTCCAGGTCACGCATTGATTATCAAGAAAAACGGAAACGTTACAGAAACGTTAATCAATCAACCATTAGAAAGAAAAGCGTGTTCTTTCGAAAGAGTTTATTTCTCAAGAGGAAACGATTTAGGAATTTACGAAGAACGTAAACAATTAGGTCACAATGTGGTACCTCAAGTGTTAAAAGCAATTGATTACGATTTAGATAATTCTGTTTTCTCATTCATTCCAAATACGGCTGAAGTATCGTTTTACGGACTAATCAAAGGATTAGAAAATCACTTGAATGATAAAAAATACGAATCTATTTTAGCTTTAGGAGCAAATCCATCTCCTGAAAAATTAAAAGAGATTGTTTATCAACGTGCTCGTATTGAGAAGATTATAATTAAAGATGCTAAATTAAGAACGTTCATCACACAAGATGATTCAAGAGATGATTTAGTAGCACACGTTTACGACATTACTTATGGAAGTGTTGTAGAAGGGAAAGATAATTTAGTTGTAATCGACGATAGTATTGTTCGTGGGACAACGTTGAAACAAAGTATACTTCGCATCTTGGATCGTTTAGGTCCTAAAAGAATTGTTGTTGTTTCTTCTGCACCTCAAATACGTTACCCAGATTGTTACGGAATTGA
>CANCEQ010000061.1 GCA_947375085.1 Flavobacteriales bacterium | reverse complement strand
ATTAAATTTTTCTTCACCTACTTTCAATTCGTTCTCCATTTTGATTTTTTTTCTTTCAGAAATCCTGTTAATTTTGTACAAAAGTAACAAATTTGAAGTCAACAACCCGTAATATTTCATTATTAGCCTTTTCTCTTTTTATTTTGAGCACTTTTTTTGCACAACAAAAAGTAGGATTAGTATTAAGTGGTGGTGGTGCAACTGGCCTAGCTCATATTGGCGTTATAAAAGCACTAGAAGAAAGAGGCATTCCAATTGATTATATTACAGGGACTTCTGCAGGAGCATTAGTTGGGTCAATGTATGTAGCTGGTTATAGTCCTGAAGAAATTGAAAGCTATGTCCTTTCGAAAGACTTTCGCCTAATGACTCAAGGGGAAATTAAACCAAAACAACATTTTTTAATACGAGAAGAAGAAAGTAATGCTAGTTTGCTAAATATATTATTTACTTCTAAAAATTTCATGAAAAATTCGTTACCAACCAACTTTATTACATCCTCTTTTTTAGATTTTGAAATGTTAAAAATGTTAGGTACTACTGGTGCTTCATACAATAATAATTTTGATAGTTTATTTATTCCCTTTAGATGTGTTTCCTCTGACATCACTAATAAAAAAAGTGTTACTTTTTCTAATGGAGAACTGAATACTGCAGTTAGGGCTTCAATGACATTTCCTTTTTACATAAGTCCATTAAGAGTAAAAGGTAATTTACTGTTTGATGGTGGTTTATACAATAATTTCCCTGTAGATGTTATGTATAAAGACTTCAACCCAGACTTCATTATTGGTAGTAATGTAACAAATAATGCCGAGGCGCCTACTGAAGATGACTTAATCAGTCAAGTTGTTAATATGCTTGTCTCACATACCAACTTTGACTTACCTTGTGAAATGGGAGTCGTAATACAACCCACAACAAAAGTTAAAACGTTTGATTTTGAAGATGCAAAACAAGCAATTGAAGATGGATACAATTCAACCTTAAAATATTTGGATTCAATTGAAATACACATTGAGAGGAAGATAAGTAAAGCTGAACTCCTAAATAGAAGAATTGCTTTTAGAAACAAAGTAAAAGAAATAAAAATTGAATCAATTACAACTTCGTCATTAAAAAATGATAAGTCAACATTTATTGAAAAATCTATAAAAAATAAAAAAGAAACAATTATTTCAAGTGAAGAAATTGAAAAAAGATATTTTCGATTGTATAAGTTAAATCAAATTGATTTTATATATCCTACAATTTCAAAAAAAACAGATACAACTTATAATTTAAATTTAGAAGTTAGAAAAGCAAAAGAATTTAAATTAGATGTTGGTGGTCATTTATCTACAAGATCTATTAACACAGGTTATATAAGTATCACGGGCAGAAGACTAGGTTCACTTGCTTCAAATGCTAAATTAGAATCATATTTTGGTAAATTTTACAGCTCATTAAAAGCTGAATTAGGTATTGAAATTCCAGCAATTCATCCAATTACCTTCACTCCTTATTTAGTCTTCAATCGTTGGGATTATTTTCATAATTTCGTCACATTTTTTGAAGATACAAAACCTTCATTTTTGATTCAAAATGAAATGTATTATGGTGCAAAATTTAGTCACCCAATAGGTAACACCGCTAAAAGTACGTTTGATGTTCGAGGATTCTCCCTAGAAGATGATTACTATCAAACTGAAAAATATACAAACAAAGATACAACTGATCTAACTTTTTTTAAAGGAGGATCTGCAAGTTGGCAATTTATCAAAAACTCATTAAACCGAAAACAATTTGCTTCGAGTGGACATTATTTTTCATTTAAAGCTCGATATGTGAACGGAAAAGAACATAGCACTAGTGGTTCTACCTCAAAATCAAACCCATACAACTTAACACTTAACCATTCTTGGATTAATTTAAGTTCAGAAATTCAAACTTTTTTAATTGATCACCAAAACTTTCATCTTGGTTTTTACGCAAAAGGTGTTTTAAATAGTCAATCTTTATACTCAAATTATACTGCAACTCTGTTAGCATTAACTTCTTTCTCCCCTCTAGCAGACGCAGAAACTTATTTTCTACCTGAATATAGATCTCCACAATTTGTTGGGACAGGGTTTAATTTTATTTTCAGTTTCCCGAAAAAGATTGACTTAAGATTTGACACATACTATTACCAACCATTTGTAAGATTAAATCAAAATGTTGACTCTCATACTTTTGGTTATTCGAAACCTTTCAAAGGTCAAACAGTACTTGCTTCTACTTCATTAATTTACCATTCATTTATTGGTCCAATCAGAGCAACTATTAATTACTTCCCACAACAAAATACACAATTTGCCTTTCAATTAAGTTATGGATACGTTATCTTTAATGAAAGAGCTATTCGCTAGAAACGATTCGAGATATTAAAACTTTAGTAATTGAACACTAATTTTTAAACTTTCGACCTATATTCTTACTTCTTTTAGTCTTGTATCTTTAAGTCTAATCGTTATATTTGCTTCACTTTAGTATAATAATTATGGAAAAAATAATCTGCGGTATTCAACAAATGGGAATTGGAGTTCCAAATGTTCAAGAAATATGGAAATGGTATAGAAAATTTTTAGGCATCAATGTTCGAATATTTGAAGAAGCTGCAGACGCTCCATTAATGATTCGATATACCGGTGATAAAGTTCAGTCGAGAACAGCTACATTAGCTTTAAGCATGGAAGGCGGTGGAGGTTTTGAGATTTGGCAATACACTTCTCGAAACACCGAAAAACCTTCGTTTGAAATTCAATTAGGTGATTATGGTTTATATTCATGCAGAATTAAATCTCGAAATGTTAACACTTCATATGATTATTTCAAAAAAAATGGAGCTGATTTACTTTCCGAAGTTGTAAAAACTCCAAATGGAAAACCACATTTTTTTGTAAAAGATCCAAATGGAAATATATTTAATATTGTAGAAGGTAACGGTTGGTTTACTGACACAAAACACCCTTCAAATTGTGGAGCAGTTGCGGGAACATTAATCGGAGTGAGTGATATTGAAAAATCGTTAACACTTTACAAAGATATTCTTGGTTATTCAAAAATTGAATACGATGAAACTGGAGTTTTTGAAGATTTAAAAGGACTGCCTAAAGGGGACAAAAAAGTACGAAGAATTTTACTTTCTCATCCCGAATTAAGACAAGGACCGTTCGCTAAATTATTAGGACCTACTCAAATTGAATTAGTTCAATCGATTGAAAGAACTGACTGTAAAAAAATATTTGAAAATAGATTCTGGGGTGATTGGGGATTCATTCATTTATGTTTCGACATACAAGGAATGGAAGCATTGAAAAAAGAATGTACTGATAAAGGGTTTCCATTTACAGTTGACAGCGATAACTCTTTTGATATGGGAGAAGCAGCTGGAAGATTTTCTTACATTGAAGATCCAGATGGAACTTGGATAGAATTTGTAGAGACACACAAAGTACCTGTAATGAAGAAATTTGGATGGTATATCAATTTAAAAAACAGAGATCCTAAAAAACATTTACCAAATTGGATGCTAAAAACAATGGGGTTAAATAAAATTAAAGATTAATAGCCATTGATTTAAATGTAGCTAATACTGATTTTAAAATACAATTTTAAAATAAATATTAGCTACATTTGAACTTCTTGCTAAAACGAATTAAAAACTATTAATTACAACTTAATGACAAAAAAAATCACTTCTATATTTACCTTAATTTTAGTCTTACTTTCATTTCTCTCTTGTAAAGAAGATGTTAATCTAATTGGAGACTTTAAAGAAACAGCAGTTGTCTACGGTATTTTAGATCAATCTGAATCAGCTCATATGATTAAAATAACACGTGCTTTTATTGGACCTGGAAACGCATTAGACATAGCTAAAATTCCAGATTCTAGTTATTTTTCAAGTGTTGACGCTACAATTACCGAATTTTTGGGCACTACTAAAACAGGTAATTCATGGAAGCTAAACGATACTACAATTAACACTAAATCTCAAAATGGTATTTTCTATGCTCCTACAGAAAAAATGTATTTTTTTAATGCTGCGCTAAACAATGAT
Organism: Flavobacteriales bacterium; assembly: GCA_947375085.1. Next base: position 11,088 of record CANCEQ010000061.1, on the reverse strand, counting down.
GCTACATATAAATTAGAGATCATTTTATTTAAAGGAACTTCAAAAGAATTCACAGTTACAGGAGAAACGAAATTGGTAAATGGAATAACTTCCGCTCAAAGTCAAGCTGGAAGCACTTTAGATTTCTTTACTAATGAAGGAGCGTTATCATCAACTACTTTAAGAGTTTCAAATACTGGTAACTCTTCTGTAATTAACGCATCACTTCAAATTAACATTAGTGAATACACTGGAAATACAATTACAAATAATGTCGAGTATTTATGGAACACTGGGGAAGCAGAAACCGCGACTAATTCTACTTACAGCTCGTCAATTTTAGGAAAAACATTTTATGAAATCATTAGAGATAACGTTTCAAAAAATTCTAATATTACAAAAAGAAAATTAGATTCATTAACGATTGTCTTAACAGGTGGTTCTGAAGAATTTAATAATTACATAAATGCGAATAAACCTAGTGGTGCATTAACACAATCAAAACCAAATTACACAAATTTAAAAGTTACCGAAGGAAACAACGTTATTGGCCTTTTCTCTTCAAAAGAAACTGTTAAAATTGTTAAGAAATTTTACATCCCTCTACAAAATCCAAGTTGTTTATCCGCGAAAGGAAGAGAATTTCTGTGTATAGGAAACATTACTGGTGATTTATTATTTAAAAGCAGTCATGGAGCTGATGCTTCAAAATCATACTATACTCCTTGAAAATAGAAAAAATTGATATATTAATTGTAACTTCGGTAATTGTTTTACCGGAGTTTTTTTTCAATTATGAGTAACAGAAAAACATTATTTGCAGACGTCATTCTTCCTATTGCTATTCATCAGGTTTTCACTTATCGAATTCCTTTTGAGCTCAATGACAATGTTTTTCCTGGAATTAGAGTGGTTGTTCCATTCGGTAAATCTAAACTATTAACCGGTATCGTTACAAGTGTACATGAAACAATACCAACTGTTTATCAAGCGAAATACATTGAATATGTTTTAGATGATGCGCCTATCATTACTAAAAATCAATTTCAATTGTGGCAATGGATTTCTAATTATTATATGGCCCCAATTGGAGATGTAATGAATGCAGCATTACCAGCGAATTTTAAACTTGCAAGTGAAACGAAAATTGTTCTACATCCAGATTTTGACCTATCTAAAATTAAACTAGATGATCGTCAATTTCAAATAATTGAAGCACTTCAGATTAGAGAAGTTTTAGATCTAAAAGAAATATCTGAAATTGTTGGTATTAAAACCATTCAACCTATTATTAAAGCATTAATTGATTTAAAAGCAGTGATGTCATTGGAAGAAATGTCTGAAAAATTCACTCCTAAAACAGCAATATTTGTCCAATTAAGTGAACACATTTCTAATCAACTCGTTCTTGAAGAAACGATTAAACAACTCGAATCTAAAAAAGCTGCTCAAAAACAACTAGATGTTTTATTACTACTTCTAAAAGAAGGAAATTACTCAAATAATCAGTTAGAGCCTGTTTTAAGGAAGCAACTTGAAGAAGCAGGAGCATCCATTTCAACTATCAATACTTTAGAAAAAAATGGTATAATCGTTCAAAGTAGATTTGAAATTTCACGTTTTACAAAAACACTAGATTCTACTTCCGATTTTAAAAAATTAGCTCCTTCTCAAACAACTGCTCTTAAAGAAATTCGAGAATCTTTTGAAGATAAACAAGTATCTCTTTTACACGGAGTTACAGGTTCAGGTAAAACAGAAATTTATGTAGAGTTAATTCGTGAACAATTAGAATTAGGGAAACAAGTACTATATCTTTTACCCGAAATTGCTTTAACGACTCAATTAATTCAACGTTTATCTGCCTATTTTGGAGAATTAATCGGTATTTATCATTCTAAATTCAATCAAAATGAACGAGTTGAAATTTGGAATAATGTTTTAAATAACAATCCAAATCGTTTTAGAATAATATTAGGAGCTCGTTCTTCAATCTTTTTACCTTTTTCTGATTTAGGTTTAATCATCGTGGATGAAGAACACGAAAGTTCTTTTAAGCAATACGACCCCTCTCCTAGATACAACGCTAGAGATTGCGCAGTCGTTTTAGGACATATGTATAAAGCGAAAGTTTTATTAGGTTCTGCAACACCCTCTATAGAAAGCTATTACAATGCTAAGAACGGAAAGTATGGACTTATCAACCTCACAGAACGTTTCGGTGGATTACAAATGCCTGAAATTCTGTGTGCTGATTTAAAGAAGGAACGTCGTCAGAAAAGCATGCAATCCCATTTCTCTACCTATCTAATGGATACAATGAGAGAGGTATTAAACAAAGGTGAACAAATTATACTTTTCCAAAATAGAAGAGGATATACTCCAATGTGGCAATGTGAAATTTGTAATTGGACACCAAAATGTAAAAATTGTGATGTTTCATTGACTTACCACAAACATACCAATACATTAAAATGTCATTATTGTGGACACCACTCCCCTCCTATCGGTACTTGCTCAGCTTGTGGTAGTAATAGATTGAAAATGTTAGGATTTGGGACGGAAAAAATTGAAGATGAACTTTCTTTGATGCTTCCTGATAAAGTTATACAACGAATGGATTTGGATACTACACGTTCCAAAAATGCCTACGAGAATATCATTAACGATTTTGAAAATCGACAAATTGACATTCTAATCGGAACACAAATGGTTACAAAAGGATTAGATTTTGATAATGTAAGTCTTGTCGGAGTGCTAGATGCAGATATGCTCTTAAATAGAAGCGATTTTAGAGCATTTGAACGCTCTTATCAATTAATGTCACAAGTTGCGGGTAGATCAGGAAGAAAACACAAGAGAGGCTCTGTAATCATTCAAACTGGAGATCCTGACCATTGGGTGATTCAAAAAGTGATCGCTCACGACTATGTTGGTTTTTACAACAGTGAGATTATCGAACGTAAAAACTTCTTCTACCCTCCCTTTTACAAATTGATTGATATCTATTTTAGACACAAAGAAGAATATGTTTTAGATAGAGCAGCGATGGAATTCGGAAATCAGTTAAGAGAGATTTTTAAAGAAAGAGTACTCGGACCAGAATACCCTGTTGTTAAAAGAGTTAAAAATCTTTACATCAAAAAAATCACTTTAAAAATTGAGCGTGATGCCCCTGAAAAAAAAGTAAAGGAACGCATACAAGAATTAGTTTCATCCTTCTATAGCGTTCCTTTTAATAAATCAATTCGAATGGTTATCGATGTTGACCCCGCTTAACCTAGGTATGTTTTGAGCATCCGGCTTCGAGATGTATGTTTTAACCTTCTTATTGCTTTTTCTTTAATTTGGCGAACTCTTTCTCTAGTAAGATCAAATTTTTCTCCAATTTCTTCTAATGTTAATGGATATCTTCCACTTAACCCGTAATACATTCTAACAACATCTCCTTCTCTTGAAGTCAAAGTAGTTAAAGATCTTTCAATATCTTTTCGTAATGATTCAACTGTCAATTCACTTTCAGGACTAGGCAAACTGTCGTTTGGTAACAAGTCATACATATTAGATGATGAATCATCCCCTTCCACTAATCCAGCATCCATAGAAACATGTCTTCCATTGTTTGCTATTGATTGTCTAACATCTTCAGGAGAACATTCCAAAGCGTCAGCCAATTCATCTACAGATGGAGGACGTTCATATTTTTGTTCTAACTCTGAAAAAGCACGATTTATTTTATTGATAACACCGATTTTATTCAAAGGTAATCTTACAATTCTAGCTTGTTCTGCTAAAGATTGAAGAATAGATTGACGGATCCACCAAACAGCGTAAGAAATAAATTTGAACCCTCGTTTTTCATCAAAACGTTCAGCAGCCTTTATTAAACCTATATTTCCTTCATTAATTAAATCAGGTAAAGTCAATCCTTGATTTTGATATTGTTTAGCAACTGAAACAACAAACCTTAAATTTGCTCTGGTTAATCGCTCTAGAGCCACTTTATCACCTTGCCTGATTTTGATTGCTAATTCAACTTCTTCGTCAGCTGAAATCATATCTTCTCGACTAATTTCCTGTAAATATTTATCCAATGAAGCTGTTTCTCTATTGGTAACCTGTTTTACGATTTTTAACTGTCTCATGGCAATGTATATTAAAGTGAATAATCTCTATGTCTTCATAACGTTTAAATTAAACATTCGTAACCGCAAATACATTTATTTTTGATGTTATTTTTAGTTAAATGAACAAAACATACCCTCGAAAGTATATTTATTCATCCCCATCGAAAATAAAAGAAATTAGATGAATTTTTAACTTATTTATACCCATATAACATCCAAAATCTTTAAATATTGCCTTTAAAAAATTGAAACTTGACATACATCACAAATTCTTTGAATAGTTTGTTTAATTTTGTGGTAGAAAATAACCTTGTTTATGCTTTCATTTCTTAAGGTTGTTGAAAATGATTATTACAATTTAATTTTCGTCCTATGAATATTTTAATGGTTTGTCTAGGAAATATTTGTCGTTCACCATTAGCAGATGGTTTACTCCGAAAAAAAGTAAGCGACAATAAATTAGATGTTGAAGTTGATTCAGCAGGTACATCAGGGATTCATAGTGGAGATGCGCCAGACCCTCGTATGTGTCAAACAGCTAAAAAATTTGGTACACCTATCGATGAACTTCGTTCAAGAAAATTTGTCATAGAAGACTTTGATAAATTCGATAAAATATATGTAATGGATAAGAGCAACAAGGCAAACATCCTACAAATGGCTCGAAATGAAGATGATAAGAAAAAGGTAGAGTTAATCCTAAATTTAAGTTATCCTTCTCAAAACAAAGAAGTTCCAGACCCTTATTATGGTGGTGAAGAAGGTTTTATTGAAGTGTATCATTTATTAGATGCTGCTACAGACCGAATTATAGAAAAAATTAAAAACAACGAACTTTAAAAGTTCACTCAAACTAAAAATATGTCACATATTGCTCACGGTAAAATTTATTTACTTCCTACAACTTTAGGAGGAGAAACTACAACAGATATCATTCCGCCTGACGTTGCTAATTTGGCAACTTCTTTTCGCTACTTCGCTGTTGAAGATGTGAAAATGGCGAGAAGATACCTACGTAAATTAGACCGTGAATTTCCTATTGACGATTCTACATTTTTCATTTTGAACAAGAAAACACCTCAAGATGAATTGTATAAAATGATTAAACCTGTTTTAAACGGTGAAAATTTAGCAATTATTTCTGACGCTGGTTGTCCGGGAATTGCTGATCCAGGAGCTGAATTAGTAGCTTTAGCTCACGAAAAAGAAATTCATGTTATGCCTTTAGTTGGACCATCGTCAATCTTATTAGGTTTAATGGGGAGTGGTTTTAGTGGTCAAAGTTTTACGTTTCATGGATACCTACCAAAAGAACGTAAGGATCGTGTAAAAAAATTAAAAGACTTTGAGGGAGATGCAAGAAGAAATGATAGAACTCACATCTTTATGGATACACCTTTTAGAAATATGAATGTATTAGAAGATTTGTTAAATGAATTAGCTGATACAACGATGTTATGCATCGCTCATAATCTTACAATGCCAAATGCTTCGGTTAGAACCTATTCAATTAAACAATGGAGAGAAAAAGCATTTGATTTAGAAAAGTACCCAACCATGTTTTTGATTGGATTGAGTCAATCTAAAGGATGATTAATGTTTGATGTTGAATGTTTGATTAGAATATTCAACATCAAACATTTAAAATTATTTGATTCCTCTCGTTTTCTTTATATTATCGTAAGCACTTTGAATTTGTTGGAATTTCTCTTTTGCTCCTTTTTCGTATTCTTCACCCATTGAAGCTACTTTATCGGGATGAAATTTAATCGCCATTTGACGATATGCTTTTTTCACCTCATCGTCAGTTGCTGATGGTTCAATCCCTAGAATTTTATAATCAGAATCAGCATTTCTATAGAACATGTTTTTCACACTTTCGAAGTCTACACTTGAAACCCCCATCATAGAAGCAATTCTACTTAACAAGTTTATCTCAACATCTGAAACACTTCCATCTGCTTTAGCAATTCCGAATAAATAATGCATCAATTGAACGCGTACTTCAGGCTGCATTCTCATTCGAACATCCTGACAAATACGATCCAATGGAATCTCACCTGAATCTAGAAAATGTTTTAAAGTTTGTAAATGCGTATTCGAATAATTTTCACCGAATTGCTGTCTTAAGAACATTTTAACGTAATCCAATTCCGATTTCACTACTTTTCCATCTGCTTTCATTATAGAAGCAGACAAAGCCATTAAAATCGTTGGTACATCATGTTGAGAAGTATGTTGTTGGTAATACTGAAAAAGATCTTCAGATTTAAACTCTCTTCCTTCGGCTTTTGCCTGAGCCTTTGCTTTATTTATTATAGACTGATAATTATCGATAAAATTACCAATTACAAATCCTAAAACGGCTCCCATAAAATTTCTGCCGAAGAGAACAAATCCTCCAATTGCTAATATCCATTTAAACAAAATCGTACAATTTAAAATGAAAAAAAGCGGAATCAATAACAATGAATGATTCCGCATATTTATTATTTATGAATTAGAATTAAACTAATTCGATACTTCTATCAATAAAATTACTTAAAGCTTCTCCTTTCAACATTCCTTGAGACAATAAAGCCAAGTCAGTTAATTGTTTCACTTTTGCATTTTTATCAGCCTCATTTGAAGCATTTAAAACTTCTGAAATTTTAGCATGATTTCCATTTACAACCATGTTATACGTTTCAGGAAAAGCTCCAAAGAATCCTGCACCACCCATTTTTTGTTGCTCCATCATACGACGAATAAACTCTGGTTGTGTAATTACAATTGGAGCATCATCAATACTCATACTTTCAAAAGAAACATTGAATTTATCTTTGTTCACAACTGTTTCAAACAATGGTTTCAACGCTTCCTCATCTTCTTTTGACAATTTAGATGGTAAAATTTCATCTTTCTTAATCAATTTATCTAATGTATCAGCATCCACACGAACAAAAGAAATATTTTCAATTGATTGCTCTAATTTAGAAATCCAGTGAGAAACCAATGGTCCATCTAAACTCAATACATCATACCCTCTATCTTTCGCTTTTTTTACGAATGAATATTGCTCATCTGGAGAGTTTGTGTACAATACAATTGTTTTTCCGTCTTTATCCGTTTGTAAAGTTGAAATTTTCTCTTTGTATTCTTCAATTGTGAAATACGTTCCATCCGTATTTTTAACCAATGAGAATCCTTTCGCTTTTTCTGCGAATTTCTCATCAGATAAAGAACCATATTGAACAAAGATTTGTAAATCATCCCATTTCTCTTCGAAATCTTTACGGTCTTTTTTGAACATTTCAGCTAACTTGTCCACTACTTTTTTAGTAATGTGAGCTGAAATTTTCTTCACATTTCCATCACTTTGCAAGTAAGAACGAGAAACGTTCAATGGAATGTCTGGAGAATCAATAACACCGTGTAACAATGTCAAGAATTCAGGAACTATTTCAGCTACGCTATCAGTAATGAATACTTGATTTGAATATAAATTGATTTTATTACGTTGAACCTCAACATTTTCTTTAATTTTAGGGAAGTATAAAATTCCTGTTAAATTAAATGGGTAATCCACATTTAAGTGAATATGAAACAACGGGCTATCAAAAGATGTTGGGTACAATTCTCTGTAGAAAGCATCGTAATCATCTTTATTTAAGTCAATTGGAGCTTTAGTCCAAGCTGGTTCTGGATTGTTAATTTGATTTTCAACTTCAATTGCTTCTCTTTTAACATTTCCTTTGTCATCTTTTTCACCTGATGGAGAATCGATGTATTCAGTTTTAGTTCCGAAGTAAACCGGAGTTGGTAAGAATTTACAGTATTTATCTAAAATTCCTGAAACTCTCGCTTTTTCTAAAAATTCTTTTGATTCTTCAGAAATGAAAAGAACGATATCAGTACCTCTATCTGTTTTCTCAATATCTGTAATTGTAAATTCAGGAGAACCGTTACTTTCCCACTGAACTGCTTTCGCTCCATCGTGACGAGAAAGTGTACGAATTTGAACTTTTTCAGCTACCATGAATCCAGAATAAAATCCTAATCCAAAATGTCCGATAATTTGTTCCGCTCCTTCTTGTCCTTTGTATTGTTGTAAAAATTCTTCTGCACCAGAAAAAGCAATCTGATTGATGTATTTATCAATCTCTTCTTCAGTCATCCCAATTCCTCTATCTCTAATTGTAAGTGTTTTTTCAACTGGATCTAAAATTACATCCACTCTCAATTCACCCAACTCCCCTTTAAATTCTCCATTTGAAGAAAGGAATTTCAATTTTTGTGTTGCATCAACTGCATTTGAAACCAATTCTCGTAAGAAAATCTCATGGTCTGAGTACAAGAATTTTTTAATAATTGGAAAAATATTTTCCGTTTGCACATTAATTTGGCCTGTTCTCATAATTTATTTAAAATTTGTTTCCTCCTTTAAATCAATGTTTATGCCATTCAAAAAAACTGACAAACTGTCGTGTGAATTTTAGACAAACTGACGTGAACGGACCGATGATTATTGTTATTTTTGGGCTAAATTATTTTTGAAGTATTGATTTTAGATATTCTATATACAATCATTTTCTTATTAGCATTTCGCTATTGGAGTTTTTTACAATTAAAAAACATGCCTTTATGGGTTATGCCCTCCGCTTTTTTAATTAAAATAGGAGTTGGAATTCTATTTTTAATGATGTACTTACATCCTGACACTAATAATTCAGTACCTTCAGATACGATGCGTTTTCTGGCTGAAAGTAAAAATCTACGAAATGTTTTTACCCGTTCTATCAAAGACTACTTTTCACTCTTATTTGGATTTGGTGACGAGAAATATTTAATTAAACAATATCTTCAAGATACATTTTTATGGGATGCAGGAAGTGTAACGATAGTCAATGATTCTAGAAATATTATTCGATTACATAGTGTAATTCAATTTATATCATTCGGATCAGCATATATTCACTCACTTTTTATGTGTTTTATTGCTTTAATAGGTTTAAAACATTTATATATAGCTTTTCAACCATATTCAAAAGTAAAACCGCTACTTTTTTTCTTTGTCATTTTACTCTTTCCAAGTATCCTATTTTGGACTTCAGGCATATTAAAAGAACCTATTTTACTTTTAGGATTAGGTCTTTGTACCCGTTCATTTTTATCAACAGACAACAAACAAAAAAGAATTCTATATGGAATAGGTGGTTCTATTTTACTTTTCAGTATCAAACCTTATGTTCTCGCAAGTGTTATTCCTGCAATTTTATTTTACCTTATATACAAATACCTTGTAAAAGAAAAAATCTTAATTAGTTTAATATATATAATAATTTTAATAGGCTTAAGCACTATAATTCTCAAACCGATTCGTGTTAAAACAGTTGATTTTCTATCTAGGAAACAGTATGATTTTGACCACATTGGAAAAGGTGGACTTTTTATCAAAGGAGATACAAGTCAATTTTATTTTAACCCCAGTCAATTTGATAAATTAGATATCGACATCAAGCATAAACTAGTTCAAATAAAAAAGCCTACAACTTGCCTAATTGTTTCAAGAAAAAACACCTATGCTCCAGTAAAAAGAAAAATTTTACCTGAGAATAAAAAACGAAAACTTAAATATTATGTTGGAGGAGCAAACAGTTACATAAAAACCACCATGATCAATCGTTCATTTATTCAATTAATTAAAAACATACCTGAAGCTCTTATTAACAGTTACTTCAGACCATTTCCATTCGACCCTGGAAGTAGTTTAAAATATCCTGCAATGTTTGAAGTTTGGTTACTTTCCATCCTACTTATTTATTCATTTATTAAAAAACGTAAATTAGAATCAAATGAAAAAGCACTTGTTGTTAGTTTACTCATTTTCTCTATATTTCTATTTCTTATAATTGGATGGACAACACCTGTTATTGGTGCAATATTTAGATATAGATTTCCGGCTCTTTTAGCTTTAATATTGGTTAGTCTAATCATAGTTAAACCGAAAGAAATTAAAAATCAATGATTGTTTCCTTAATTTACTTCTTATTCATTAGTCTTAGTTTAAGGTATTTGACTTTTTTTAAAGTTAACACATTAAATAACTGGACAATACCTCTTGCTTTTTCTATTAAAACCTTGATGGGTTTGTTTTTTACTTATGTATACATCTATTCAATAAAAAACACTTCTGAACCATCAGATGCTATGCGATTTTTTGATGAAAGCAATCAACTTTATGAAGTCTTTTTAAAGTCAAAAAGTGATTTTTTTGCTCTATTTACAGGTATAGGTGAAAATGTTAAAATGTCAAAAGAATATATGAGTAAAACATTTATTTGGAATGCAGGTAATTTCACATTTATAAATGACTCTCGTAATACAATTAGAATCAACTGCTTATTTCGATTTATTTCTTTTGGAAATGAATTTGTAAATATACTTTTAATGTGCTTTTTATCTTTGATAGGCATTCTTCAATTGTATATTTCTATTCAACCACTTTCAAAATTACCACCAAAAACATTGTTTTACTCTTTGTTATTATTCCCGAGTTTACTTTTTTGGTCTTCAAGTAATTTAAAAGAACCACTTCTAGTTTTAGGTATAGGTTTATTCGCTAGAGCAGTATTAAAGAAAGATCCAATTTTAAAAAGGATTGTGATAGGTTGCTTAGCAGCAATCATTATGATATTATTTAAACCATATATATTATTATGTTTAATTCCTGGAATTATATTTTATCTTATCAATAAAATCATTTTTAAAAACAAACTCATTTATACAACTTTAACTTTCCTTGTCATTGGTGTTTTGGGAATTTTTTGTTTTCCAAATCAAAGACAACGTTTTACTGAAAATATTTCTAGAAAACAATTTTATTTAGAAAATGTTGGAAAAGGAGGTTTACACGTCTATTGCAAAAAGGGATACTATTATTTTAAACCACATCAGTACAAAAACATAAAAATCGAAGGTAATAAAGTAAAACTTATTCGCC
>CANCEQ010000060.1 GCA_947375085.1 Flavobacteriales bacterium | reverse complement strand
AGTTTTCGTGCAAGATTACAAATGGTAAAATCACGATGTTAAAGGATAGCACTTTCGTAATTACAAATGCTCTTCCTGTTAACACACTGCTTTCGATTTACACAAAAGATGTAAATGGAAAAGAACATTTAGCCCTGACTAAAATTTACAATTATGTTCCCTTTCCATCTGTAAAAATTTCAGGTGTAAGAAGTGATTCAGCAATTACAAGGTTAATGTTAGCTGTAGGAGCTTTTTATGCTGATTTTAAGGGGATTGGAAAGGTGCCAATTAGAAGTTTTAAAATGGAAATGATGGTCGGAAATCAATTTGTCAAAGACAGTTCATCAACGGGCCAATTAACTAAAAAAATGCTTCAATATGTTAGTACACTTAAACCAGGTTCAATCTTGTATTTCTCAGATTTAAAATACAAAACATCTGATCGACAAGTTAAAACCGAACCGATTTATAGGGTGTTTATTATTCCTGATGAACCGAATCCGATTCAGTTTGGATTGTAATTTTGTTTAAATAATCTCTTTTATAAAGCAAACTAAAAATAATACAAATTGTTTATTTTTTTGTCATATATTTGACGAAATAATAATCTTTTTGTTATGTCTTTGCAATTACATTCTACTGTTCAGTTGGATATTTACTCAGCTTGCTCCAGTTCTCAATTAGAGATTCCCGTTGTTTCTGCAGGTATTGCTGCCGGATTTCCTTCTCCGGCTATGGATTTTATTGACTTAACGATAGACATGAATCGTCATTTAGTAAAACATCCTTCTGCGACTTTTTATGGTCGAGTAAAAGGACATTCTATGAAAGATGTCGGGATTTTTGATGGAGATTTATTAGTGATTGATAAAAGTCTTGAAGCAAAAAATAATAAAATAGCGGTTTGTTATTTGGATGGAGAATTCACGGTTAAACGAATAAAAGTGGAGAAAGGGTGTATTTGGTTGATGCCTGCAAATTCTGATTTTCAGCCAATTCAAGTGACAGAAGAAAATGATTTTCTTATTTGGGGAATTGTTACACATGTTATAAAGGCTTTTTAAATGTTTGCATTGGTTGATTGTAATAATTTTTATGCTTCGTGTGAACGTTTGTTTCGCCCTGAATTAATCGGCAAACCAATTGTTGTTTTATCAAATAATGATGGTGCAGTTATAGCCAGAAGTAACGAAGCGAAAGCATTAGGGGTTCCAATGGGTGCTTTGGCTTTTGAATATGAATCTTTTTTTATTAAAAATAAGATTCATGTTTTTTCGGCCAACTTTGCTTTGTATGGTGATATGAGTAGTCGAGTAATGACTATTTTACAAGAATACAGCCCTGAATGTGAAATTTACAGTATCGACGAAGCTTTTTTAAAACTCACTGGTTTCGAAATGTTTGATCTTGAAAAATACGGTGCTGAAATTCAATATAAAATTAGAAAGTATACAGGAATTCCCATTTGTATTGGGATTGCTCCCACGAAGGCTTTAGCGAAAGTAGCGAATAGAATTGCTAAAAAATATCCGAAGGAATTGAAAAATTCATATGTAATTGATAACGAGGTTAAACGTTTAAAAGCGATTAAATGGTTATCCATTGAAGATGTATGGGGGATTGGAAGAAAACATGCTGCTCGACTTAGAGAAGTTGGTGTAAAAACGGCTTACGATTTCACTCAGTTAAATGATTCTTGGGTAAAAAGGAATTTATCAATTGTTGAGTTACGACTCAAACATGATCTTCAAGGAATTCCAACGTTGGATTTAGAAGACATTAAACCTCGAAAAAATATTGCCACAACTCGTTCATTTGAACGTAATTTAATGAAGGGAAGTGAAATTCAAGAACGAATTACCACATTCGCCGTTTCTTGTGCTGAGAAATTGCGTCGACAGAATTCTTGTTGTACGGCTATTATGGTTTTTTTAAGAACAAATGCGCATCGAGCAGAATTAGAACAATACAATGGGAGCACTGTTGTAAAACTTCCATTCGCTACCAATTCTAGTATAGAAATTGCGCAATTTGCATGTGAAGGATTTAAACGAATCTTCCGTGAAGGATATCAATATAAAAAGGCGGGGGTTATTATTATGGATTTTAAACCAGAAGATGAAATTCAACTTAATTTATTTGAAAATAGTAATCCAAGACATCATCCATTAATGAAAGTGATTGATAGAATTAATACTTCTTTCGGTCAACAAAAAATCAAATTGGCATCACAAGATCTAAAGCGTGTTTGGAAAATGAAACAAGAACGACTTTCACCAAGATATACGACGCGGTTGAGTGATATTATTACAATTAAGGTTTAAATATTGGGATTCAGTTAATGCTTTGGTTAGACCAATTTCCAACCTCTATTTTGCAATGTATTTTGAAAAGTAACCAACTCATTTGCTTCTTGTATTTTATTATATATAGATAAAAATTGAATAGTATAAGTAGAAGATTTTTCAATTCTACTAGGTATTAAATCAAAAGGAAATTGAATAGAATTTTCATTCGACAATTTATTTTCTTCTATTTGCATTAAAAACAGCCTTAATAGATTCACCGATTCATTTTCACTTATTTTAAAATCTTTTGATTGAACAGACGATACAAAATCAATCGATTTTTTTGCTCTCGTTAACAATACGTTTAATCGTTTCGATCCTGTTTTCTGATTCAACGGTCCAAAACGCATATGAAATTCGCCATCCGAATTTTTACCATAACCAAAACTAATAAGCAAAGCATCGCACTCTTCTCCTTGAACGTTTTCTAACGATTTAAAAAAGAGTGTTCCTTGATCGATTCGTTCAGCTATTTTAAGTTGAATGGAAGGACTTAATTGATGGTAAATACAATTTAACTGAGTTTCAGAAAAAGCAACTACTCCTATAGATTGGTTCAATTCTAATTTTTCTTCTAATAGTTTGGCTACCATTATCGCTTCCTCTATATTCTCTCTTTCATCAAAAAGTCCATTTTCACAATAATGAAGTTGAATAGGATACTTTGTTGAATTGATAGAAGGATAAGCAATCAATGAATTACCATAAAAGTGACGATTCGAAAATTCTATTAGAGCTGGGTGTTCACTTCTGTAATGATGTTTTAAAAATATATTTTTCCAATAATACCCTGCTTGATGTAATAAATCAACTGTTTCTGAAGTAGATTGAAAATAATTAGAAGGACTCATTTGTTGTTCATCACCAGCAACAATAATTCGCTTTCCACGATGTAAAGAACCCAATGCATTTGCTAGCGGAATTTGTGTTGCTTCGTCAAAAATAACAAAGTCAAAAAAATCTTTTGCTAAAGGAAAACAACGTGCAACTTGAACTGGATTACTCAACCAAATTGGTTTTAATAAATGAATCCAAATTGCAGCATCTGATTCTAATAATTCACGAATGGAAGGATGACTTTTTGATTTAGAAAATTCTTTTACTAAAATCGATTTTCCTTTTTTCAAACGTTGTTTTTTTTCCTTTTCATCGGAAGATAATTTCTGAGAAGGGGTTCTCAATAAATGATGAAATTCTTGAAATTTTTCAGAAATATAAAAATCAATTTGTTGCGAAAATAATTTACTTTCTTCTTCCCGAGCAAGAATAATTTGATTCACTTTTGAATGGATTTCTGAAGGAGAAAATTTTGCCAATTCTGGAAAATAACTTTCGAATTTTACCCAATTACTTTTGTAAACTATTTTAGCATATTCATCTACCGAATTTGCAATTTCTAAAAGTCTGAAACTCGAATTTTCAATTGAACTAATTTTTGATCTTATTCGAATTAATTCTTCAAATTGGACCTCTATTTTTTCAATTACTTCAGAAATTAAATCGGTTGATTTTAACTTGAAATAGGTTTTTAAAACAGAATAAAATTGATGTAACTTTGAATGAAAGTCACATAATTTTTTACGTTGTTCAGGAGTAATAGAAGTATAAATTTCCCATTCTTTTTTATTCATTTGCTGAATAAATAAATCGATGTTAGGGATGTCAAAATCAGTTGAATTTACTCCAATTTCGCTAAATTCAATTTGTAATTGAGATAATTCCTTGTTTAATTGAATATTTTCAATCCACTTTGTTAAAGCTAAAATTGGATTTACAAATGACGATTGAGTCAATTGTGCAAGTCGTTTTTTCGCTTTTCGTTTTGTAAAAAAAGAAGAAGAATTAAGCGCTTCTAACAAATGAATTGTTTCATTTTCGGAAGGTTCAATTTTCCAATTTTTAATTTCTTCTTGAAAAGGTTCAATTTTTTTAATAAGAGATAACCTATTCTTTTTGAGTGAGTTATATTTTTTTTGTTCTTTTGATTCGGGATGTAAAACTGAAAAATAAGACTTATTTAGCTCATTTTCAATAATTTGACAAATAGCTGATTGTTTCATTGCCTCGTTTACATCTTCTTTTGATTGAATGTTAAAACAATTTTGAAGTGATTTTAACTCATTTTTCCAGGCAATTAATTTAGAATCAAAAGATAGAAAAGTATCATTTTTTATGCTTTCAAAAGGCAAAAATCGAAGACTTTCTTGTAATTTAAAACGATAAATTTCTGCAATAATTTCTTGATCATTCAACCAATTTTTTACAGTCGGTACATCCGAAATAAATTCCGATTTTGAAAAATCAATAGTAGATGATTGCGTCAAAAATTCATCAAAACTGACCCCTCCGATTAACTCTTTTTGATTCAATAAATCAATCTGAATTTGTAAATTTTGAAGGTATTGTTCAGACAATTTTAAGTTAACAGGTGCAGATAAAATAGAAGGCGATTCCATTCTTTCCCACGTCTTTTTTAGGGATAAAATGAAGTCGTGTGAAACCGTTTCTGAAGTCGTAATAAATGTAAAATCATCTAACTGAAATTGGGCTAATTTATTTTGTAAAACTTCTAAAGCAACTCTCTTTTCAGAAACGACTAAAGCTTTAAAATTCGCACCAATTATCTTGCCTAATACATTCGTTAAAACTTGAGATTTTCCTGTTCCAGGAGGACCTTGAATAACTGTATTAGAATGTTGAAGTTGATTGAAAACATTTAGTTGATCGTTATCAGCTGGAAATAAATTATCGTTAGTTAAAACAATTTCTACTTCTTCTGACTTTTCTTCATTACCTAGAATCTGTTCAACATTGTTTCCAATAATTGGTTCTTTGAATAGCCCTTCTAAGTCTTTTAATATTTGAAAACGATGATGATGAAAATTACCAATCAACTGCTTTTCTTGAAATAGAAAAGGTATTGAGGTCGAATTTAACCATTCAAGAAAATCAGCAACAAGATTAGTTGAATTAAAAAAAGAAGGAACCGTAATATCAAATTCACTGGTAAAATAAGTACCCAAAAAAGGATTCATAAATCCTTCATCAAGTGAACTTTCAAATTGAATACTTTGATTTATTTTTGAATACTTCGGTTTTAAAGGAATCAATAAAATAGGTGTATGTACTTCTTTTGATTTTATTTTCCATTGTAATAAACCAACTGCTAAACACAAAGGATTTGTTCCTGTCTCTTTTTTAAAATCGTTCGCTTTCTTAAAAATAGATGAAATCGTTTGGTCTAAAGGAACTTCGAAAAACTCCTGCAAACTCAAATTATCAATTTCATGAAATTTTGAGCCTAATGCATTTACCAATACATCATTTATATTCAATTGACTTACGTCATGAATCGCTTTTGAAATGATATGTTTAGTCTCAGAAATCAAGGTGTTAAAGATAGTGAAATATCTATTTTTATTGATAAAATTTACGCTATTTATCTAGAAAACAAATCACTGTTGAAAACTTTGAAAACTTGGTTTCAAATAAGGCTAAAAGTATCTTTTCTTTGTCTCACAAATTACTACTAAAATTTATAAAATGAAAAAATTATTTCTTTTAGGATTTACCGCTGCTTTACTAGCTGTTTCCTGTACAGTTCAAAAAAGACTTCACACTTCTGGTTACCATGTAACCTGGAAAGGAAAGTATAAATCAAGCGATAAGAATGATTTAATAACTAAAGAATCTAGTAATGACGAAAAGAAAGTTACTTCAGAAGATGTAGCATTTGTTGAAAATGCAAAAGAAATTGAAAATGAACCTTTTGTAATTATTAATTCTGAAAATTCAAGTGATTCTTTTTCATATACAACTACTGAAACTAAAAAGAAGGATAAGTCAGTAAGTCAAACTTCATATAAAAGTTTGAATTCAGGAAGTGAAAAACACACAATGTCAAATTATATGGCAATTAAAAAACTAGCCAAAAAAGCGACTAAAAGTTCAAGTACTGATGAAGATATTTTATTAATTCTATTAGTGATTCTTTGCTTCTTGATACCACCACTTGCTGTAGCTATTGCATCTGATTGGGATCTAATAAAAATATTGATCAGTTTAATTTTGACTATTCTATTTTGGGTTCCAGGTATAATTTATGCACTTTATATAGTATTGAAAGATAAACTCTGAAATTAGAAATCTAATTTGTAAGAAGCCTGAATGAAAATTCGGGCTTTTTTATGCTTGAAAATTTAGATTAAGACTCAATGTAAACACGGTGAACTCTTCTAGAGAAACTCGTCATTACTTCATAAGGTATTGTTTCCATTTGAGAAGCAAAATTTTCCATTGTTTGTTGGTCACCGATAATTTCAACATGGTCACCCTCTTGAACGGATAAATCAGTAACATTCACCATGATCATATCCATACAAACGCGTCCAAGTACTTTACAACAATTCCCTTTTATCCAAACAGCTCCTTTCCCATTACTTAAAGAGCGCCTAAATCCATCAGCATAACCGACAGGTATAATGGCAATTTTCATTTCCTCCTCAGCAATAAATGTTCGTCCGTATCCAACGCTATCTCCTTTTTGAATGGTTTTTAATTGGGAAATACTACTTTTCCAAAAAATAGAATCTTTTAACTTAGATTTAAACTCAGGATTTGAACTATAACCATACATTCCAATACCCAAACGCACCATTTCGAACTGTGCTTCAGAAAAACGGGAAACTGCTTCAGAATTCAGAATATGTCGATCAAATTGATAATCTAAAGCAGCTTCTATTTTCAAACAACCTTTTTTAAAACGATCAATTTGCAAATTAGTAAAATCAGAACTTTCTAAATTATCCGAATCCGCTAAATGCGAATAAATACTTTTCACCTTTACCTCAGGTTGAGCCTGTAATGTTTCGATTAATTGAGGTATTTCAGAAATTTCGAAACCTAAACGAGTCATACCTGTATTCAATTTGATATGAATAGGAAAATCTGTTCTTCCATCCATAATCAATTCCTTTATGAAACAATCTAATTGAGAAAAAGAATAAATGGCAGGTTCTAACTCAAAAGTCAGACAATCTTCAAAGCCCTCTTCTTCTGCATTCATTACTAATATTGGAAGTTTTACACCTTGTTTTCTTAATTCTACGCCTTCATCAACATAAGCAACCCCCAAATAATTAATTCCTTGTTGTTCGTAAAATTGCGCCATTCGCTCAGTTCCTGAACCATACGAATTTGACTTTACCATCGCCAATAATTTAGTTTTCGGCTTTAAGTAACTTTTAAAAACACTAAGATTGTTTCGAATGGCATTGAGATCGATTTCTAAATATGTTTTATGATTTTTCAATCGAAATTGACGTGCAACTCTTTGCATATCTGCTTTTCGAGCACCTTTAATCAAAATTACACTATTCTCAATGGTAGGAATAACTGTCGTTTTATCTACAAAAATGACGTTATCAGGTTTAAAAGGAGCTATAATTGAATTTATTTCTTCCTTTTTAGAAATTGAATCTTGATCCAAGCCAATTAACACTACTCTTCTTCTGTTAGCAGCCATTGATAATTGATATTCTAACGATTGTGTTAACGCATCAAAATCTAAATTATAAGTGTCATTAATAATTGAATTTCCATTTACACCTTCAAATGTTTCCATTCGTAAAGCTAAACGAGGTAACGATTGAATTTTGGAACGTATTTGTTCTTCAGAAACAGAAAAATCAGTTGCCAATCGAACTGCTAATTCTAAGTTATGAAGCGTCACGTTGTCTTTAAATGGAAGGTCTTTTTGAAAATGAGATAAAATAATTGAAGAAACGTATTCCCCTTTTATATTTAATCTATCCTTTTCTTCCAAATGAATAGAAGAGTGAACGAAAGTATGTTGGCAAGAAACAAATAATCTTAACTTTTCAGTTAAGTGTTCTTCCTTTGATTGAAAATTTTCTTTGTGGGCAGATCCAAAAGAAGTAAATACACCAATAGTTGGTTGTACAATTTCTTCCAAACGTTTCATTTCATTTGGTTTTGAAATTCCTACTTCTATTAAAGCGATATCACACTCTTCTGTTAAATCTAATAAAGAGAGAGCAACTCCTAATTGCGAATTAAAACTTTTTGGACTTCGAATCACCCTAAATTGAGGTGACAAAAAATGATAACACCATTCTTTCACCATCGTTTTTCCAACACTTCCTGTAATGGCAACAACAGGATAGGAAAACTTCGATCGATGTGTTTTTGCTATTTCTTGTAAAGCATATAAACTGTTTTCTACACAAATAAAATTCGCATCTGGAAATTCAACTACTTCTATCTGCTCATCCAATAAAAAATTACGAATACCTTTATGATATGCTTCGTGAATAAATTGTCTTCCGTTTCGAAATTCTCCTTTCAAAGCACAAAACAATACATTTTTAGTTTGGGTAATTTTACGTGTATCATACGAAATTGAAACGATTAAATCGTCACTAGTATGAGCTAGAAAATACCCTTTTGTAAGTTTACAAATATCTGTATTTAAAAAATCAAGTTTCAATTTAACATTGTTTTAAGTCAACTTCGAATAACGAGCTAAATTACAATAAGTAAATGTGATTCTTTTCATTCTGCTAAAAATATTTCAAATCACTTTTGAATCATTCTCTATTGATTAACGAGTATTGAATTTCAGTTTTTCCACCGAACTTTAAGGTTATTAACAAACTACTGAATACAAAAAATGAAATCCTCAATTTTCTACACGTTTTAAGTCACTATTTTTATGCTTGATTTGTTGTTTTTAGATTAAGAAAATGACAATCGGTTTTATTACAAAGTTGATTTATAAAGCATTATGGGAAATTTTATTTCAAAAGAAGATATTTTAGTTGAAATCGCTGTTTTGTTCAAACAAATGGACAATGGGAAATTGACAATTGATGAATTGGAAGAATTAGTAAAATTAAGTAGAGATCTTCACGAAAGAACATTGATTTTACGTTACAAAGCTTTTGAAGAAAAAGTATTTGGTGTTCGTCCAACTGCAGTTGAAGTTCCAACTGCAGTTGAAGAAACGATTGTACCAGAAGTAGCTCCAGTTGAAATAATTGAAGAACCAATTCCTGAAATTGAAGCTGAAATTGAAGCTGAACCGATTGTTGAACAACCAATTATTGAAGAAGAAATTATTGATGATGCTCCATTGTTTAAAGTGGAAGTGAAAGATGAACCTTCTTTTGGTTTCAGTCTTTTTGGAAATGATTTAGATGCGGAAGAAGAAGTTATTGCAACAGTTGTTGAAACGCCAATCGTTGAAATGCCAGTTCAATTAGAATCAGTAAAAACTCCTGAGCCTGTATTAGAAATTCAAAATGAAGAAGTAGTAGTTGAAAATACAATACCAGAACCTATTGTTACTGTTCAACCAGAAGTAACTCAAGAACAAGCACCAGTTGAGCGAGTATTATCAGATGTAGAAAGAGCACATGCTGAGAATTTAGCTCGTTTTATGAGTAAACAAGCTGAAATTCAATCTACTCAAGAAATTCCAGTTGTAGAAGAAACACCAATTATCAACGAACCTGTTGCTCCTAGTCCATCAGCACCAACATTTGAGAAAGTTGAATCATTTTTTACTCCTAAAATAGAACCTATTAAGGAAATTACTCCTGAACCAGAAATTGAAGTTAAGCAGGCTCCATTATTTCAACAAGAACCAATAAGAGAAGAAGTAAGAGAATTCATCCCTGAACCTATTCAAGAAGTTGAAATTCCAGTTGTAGCAGAAGAAAAAGTGGGTGAAGTTTCATCTTATTCTTATGGTGATTTAGCACAATACATTCACAAATACAACATCGTTGATAGCAACTTAGCTTCTCAAATTGGGGTAACTAAAATTTCATCTTTGATAGGTTCATTTGGATTAAACGAACGATTACAATTCATTAATGAATTATTCGATGGCTCAAGTGAGAACTTTTCAAATGCAATTAAAACATTAGATGTTCAAGCTTCTTCTGAAAATGCGAGAACGAAAGTAGCTGAATTTGCAGTTTCAAATAACTGGGAAGTAGAAAGTGAAACAGTTGTTGAATTTATGCAAAAGATTATTCGTAGATATGCGTAAATTATTTACGTTCTTTTTCTTTTTTGGTTTTTATTTTTCTATAAATGCACAAGTTGAAGAAGTTCGAAGAATAACAAAAACACTTTGTTCTCCTGAATATCACGGTCGTGGATATGTAAACAGTGGTGATTCTATTGCCGCTCAATTTATAGCAGATGAATTTAAAAAAATAGGTTTAAAACCTTTGAAAAGGTCTTATTTTCAAGAGTTTTCATTTGCTGTCAATACATTTCCAGGACAAATGGTGGTTAAAATGGGTGAAAAATCGCTCATTCCTGGTCTTCATTTCTTAGTTGATCCTTCTAGTAATGGAATTCATACCGTTTTAAAACCAAAACAGATTCCATTTACGATTATCTTACAAAAAGAGGAATTAATCAAAGAAATTTCAGCTATTGTTGGTAGAAAAAGTGAGTATAATTCGATTGCTATCAATTTTAAAGGTGCTTCAGCAGACACACTTAAGTTATTAGCTGGAATTCCTGAACAATTAGCGGCCATTTTACCAGTTATAGAAATTACGGACAAAAAATTGACTTGGTCTGTAGGAAAAGAACAGTTAAAAAATGCTTTAATTCATGTGCAAGATTCAATTTTCAAACCAGAACAAAGCTGGTCGATTGATATTGATTCGAAATTTATTCAGCAGCATACTTCTAAAAATGTAATTGCATACTTACCTTCTAAAAAAAGAAAGGCGAAAACAATCGTTTTTACAGCGCATTATGATCATTTAGGAAGAATGGGAAAAGAAACTTATTTCCCAGGCGGTAATGATAATGCCAGTGGTACAGCAATGTTGCTAAGTATGGCGAACTACTTCAAACTACATCCTTCTGATTGTAACCTTCTTTTTATTGCATTCGCAGGAGAGGAAGCAGGATTAGTTGGTTCGGAGTTTTATGTAAATCATCCAACAATGAAATTGAAAAAGATGAATTTCTTAATCAATTTAGACATTATGGGAAGTGGTGAAGAAGGAATAACAGTGGTTAATGCTACTAACTTTGAATCTGATTTTACTCGTTTACAAGAAATCAATGATGAGGATAAATTACTCGTACAAATAAAGAAAAGAGGCCCGACTAAAAATTCAGATCACTATTGGTTTACTACGAAAAATGTTCCTGCTTTTTTTATTTATACGCAAGGTCCAAATAAAAATTACCATGATATTTTCGATACGTATGAAAATTTAAGTTTCGTGGAATATCAAGACATTACCAGTCTACTCGTGAAATTTGTCAAAACTTTTAATGCATTGAAAATCAAGTAATTCGATAATTTTAAAATGAAAACAATTCGTCATTACGAAAACTTACACATTCCACTTTGGTTAATAAAGGATACCTGTTGGATGATGGAATTCAAAACAGTAGGAATATGTATGATTGCACCAACAATAATCGTTGCTCTAATTTTACTTTTTAAATCGATAAAAGAGAATGAATTTTGGGTCAATTTAGCTATTTGTTTTTGGATTGCAGCGAACTCTTATTGGATGATTACTGAATTTATAAATCAACTGGAGTATAAAAACTTTGCTTTAATTCCTTTTATAACAGGAATGATTTGCGTTTTAGTTTTTTATCTTAAACAAAAGAAATCGTTGGCCTAAAAGTAAATTAGTAGTTAAAAATAAATTCCCTTCCCAATCACTCTGCCATTTGAAAAAATAAGCGAAGGAAAAGGAATTTTAAGATAGTTGAAACGTGAAACTACCATTTTTAACCATCTCTTTTTTATAGGTAATTTACTAAAATCGATATCGAGGGATAGTAGATATTCTCTTTTAGCATTGTAGGTTGTTGATGTTATTGGGTCAGTATAAACATTACTTAATCCATTTATTTTTTGATCAATACTATATCCAACTGAAAGACATAACCATTTTGGTAATTTTTCATTCGAACTAAAGGCAAAGGGACTAAAACTTACCCAATAGGTTTGACCATTGTAATCTTTTAACATTCGTTCAAGTGGAGTAGAACCTAAAACATTCGGACGTAAAGCTGCATAAGATGTGTGATGAGCTGAAAATTTCAATAAAAAACGTTCCTCGTTCCAGATTAATTTTTGAGAGGCGTAGGTAATACTTCCTAACGTGTTTGCAGCCATATCTGAAAGTGAAAATCCCCATTGGGTATTAAATCCATCTAATATTTCTAGGGTTGTTTCGGAACCTAATCCTATTAAACTGCCAATAATTACCGATTTTTTCAGAGGCATACCAGACCAAATGTAGCAGTCTGTATATAATTTACTCAACTTATTAGTGGAATAAAAATGACCCATTTTATCCATTTGTAACCATTCTTTCGAATCATCAAATAAGTGAAAATTAGATTTATCAAAATTTTTATACCAAACGTTTGAAGCTAAACTTGTTTGAGCAATCCAATTGGCAGTAATTGCCGTTGTAACAATGTTCACTCTTTTCGTTGATAAAGTATCCGAATTTTTAAAAATGGAAGTTTGAGCATGACTTTTAAAAGTTATACCAAACAACAATAGTAAAAGGATGTAATTCTTCATCGAACGAATCTATGGTACAAAATTAGTTATATATAATAAAATTAAGGTTTAGTTTGAGTTTAAAGTTATTGTTGAATGATTGTATATTTTCTTCCCCCTTTGGAGGGGGGATCGAGGGGGAGGATTGGTTATTAAACACACTTTTCATACTCTGTTAAACTGACATTTCACCGTTCATAAGTTTAAAACGACAAGCTGTAAATCAGGTTCCTATATTTTAACTTTACAAGTTAGCTATGAAGAAAAGATTGATAAAAATAATAGTGTGGTTTTTTGGGATTTTATTAGCCCTTGTGCTTTTAATTTCTGGAGGTCTTTATTTTTTCAAAGACACGATTTGTGGTTATGTTATTTCCGAAGTTAACCTTCATTTAAAAGCAAAAGTAAAAGTTGAAAAAGTAGACTTGGCTTTTTGGGGTTCTTTTCCCAATTTGTCGGTGGACTTTAATTCTGTTTTCATTCAAGATTCGTACGAAAAATCGACTTCGAAAGACACGTTATTATATTCCGATAGAATTCGATTGAAATTCAATCCTTTGGATATTTGGAACGAAAAATACAATCTGAAAGCAGTTGAAGTTTCTCCTGGAACCATCAAATTAAAAATCAATTCAAGGGGAGTTAATAATTACGATATTTTAAAAGAAGTAAAGGACACATCTCAAACAAAATTCAATTTAAATTTAGCACAAGTTGTTTTTGAGAAAATACGTTTTTCTTTCAAAAATGATAAGTCAGACCAATTTTATTCAACGTATTTATCTTCCTTAAATTTAGAAGGTGCATTTTCGGAAAAGGAATTTTCGTTGCACAGTAAAAGTGATTTATTTATCAATCAAGCGAAGAGTGGAGTCGTTAGTTTGATTTCAAATAAACCAGCCAATTTTGATGTAAACATTTTTGTAAATTCTGAAAAGGGAAGTTTTGAATTATCGAATGCATTGGTATATGTTTCTAATTTGCCATTTAAACTAAATGGTAAAATTGCTGATGAGAATTTGAATTTTAGAATTCAATCTGAAAATCTAAATTTA
Source organism: Flavobacteriales bacterium (assembly GCA_947375085.1). The sequence goes on along the minus strand of CANCEQ010000060.1, from coordinate 1,247 downwards.
GAAGATGTAGCGAATAATTTTACTGATTCTTCTATTGATGATGTAAAAAAATATGGTGGAGCAGGAATGGTTGATTTTGATGTGACTATTGAAGGAAAAACAAATTCTGCCAATGCTCCGATTATCAATTGCGAGTTTGGTGTAAATAATGGAATGTTGACTGAACCATCCAAAGGCTTGAAAATTTCGAATGTGTTTTTGAAAGGTCATTATTCGAACAAAGGAGGAAAGGAAAAAGAAAATCTCACGTTATCGAATATTTCATTTTTAACAATTGGAGGTCCGTTTAAAGGGGAAGTAAAAGTGACTCATTTTGATGCGCCAATAATTGATGGAGAAGCAAAAGGAAATATCAATTTGAACGTTGCTCATAATTTATTTGCTTTTCCTGAAGTGGATTCGATTCAAGGTAATATTGATTTGAATAGTGTTTTTAGTGTACAAACATTTTATGATTCTTTGGGACAATCTTCGTATGATGTTCGAAAATGTGAGGGAGATATTACACTTAAAAATGTTGGGTTGAAATTGGAAAATGACAAGCGTTTTTTCAATCAAATGAATGGCTCAATTTACCTTCGTGGAGATGAGGTTGGTTTGGAAAAAATCGGACTAAAAGTTGGAAATACGGATCTAAAAATTGACGGCATTTTTAAAAATTTAATTGGGTTTTTAAGAAGCGAAAATGACCTAAATGCGACGGTCGATATTAGTGGTGATTTTATCGATATTCAAGACTTGAGTATTGAGACAAAACAAGAACAAATTTCAGACGAAAAGAAATGGATTTTACCGACCAATTTAGATGCGGCTATTTCATTAAAAGCAGGTGAAATTAAATACGAAAATCATCGATTTAAAAAATTCAAAGGAGAGATGATTGTGCAAAATCACCTCGTAGAATTTTCTGAATTATCGGTTCAAAATGCAAACGCAACGATGGACGGAATTTTATCTATCGACGAAAAGTCACCCGAAATTTTTACCATTTCTACTCGATTAGCTTCTGATGATATTGACTTCAAATCGCTCTTTAGAGAATGGAATAATTTTGAACAAGATGTCATTAAGGAAGATAACATTTCTGGTAAAGCAAGTGTACGTTTAGAATTTACAGCACCGTTTGATTTAAAGAATGGAGTAATGAAAAACTCTATTAAATCGCAAATTTCACTTAAAATTAACGAAGGAAGACTAAAAAACGTTTCTACCTTTAAAAGCATCACGGAAAGCATGCGTACTTCTGC
>CANCEQ010000059.1 GCA_947375085.1 Flavobacteriales bacterium | reverse complement strand
CCAGTGAAAATTCCTGTAGAATTAGTGACAGCTGCCACTACTGGTAATGTACCTGTTACAGTATAAGTAACATTAAAAGCAGTCGCTGGTGAAGTTACTGTTATTGTTCCTGTTGATACTCCACAACTTGGTTGTGTTGATACTGTTGCGGTTGGTGCTGTATATATTGTTGGATCTGTATTTACAGTCAATGTTAAGATTGGTGAATTACATCCTGAAGTTGTATTAGATGAAATAACCGAATAATTACCAGGAGTTAGACCCGTGAAAATTCCTGTTGTATTCGTTACACTTGGAAGTACTGGAGCTGTACCTGTCACTGTATAAGTAACATCAATCGCAGCAGAAGGTGCAGTAACCGTTATTGTTCCTGTCGCGACTCCACAACTTGGTTGTGTTGTTACAGTTGCAGTTGGGGCTGAATAAATTGTTGGATCTGCATTCACTGTCAATGAAAGAATTGGTGAAGTACATCCTGAAGCAGTATTCGATGTAATTACAGAGTATGTTCCAGGAGTCAAACCAGTGAAAATTCCTGTAGAATTAGTTACAGCTGCCACTACTGGTAGTGTTCCTGTTACAGTGTAAGTAACATTTACAGCTGTAGAAGGTGACGTAACAGTTATTGTTCCTGTTGACACTCCACAACTTGGTTGAGTAGTTACAGTTGCAGTTGGTGCTGAATAGATTGTTGGATCTACATTCACAGTCAAAATAAGTGAAGCAGATACACAGCTAGAAGTTGTATTTGTAGTAACTAATGAATATATTCCTGATGTTAATCCTGAAAAAATTCCTGTGGTATTTGTTACTCCTGCAACAATTGGTGCTGTTCCTGTTAAGGTATAAGTAACATCAGCAGCTGGTAAAGGAGAAGTAACTGTTATTTCACCTAATGGAGAACCACAACTTGGTTGAGTAGTAACAGTAGCAACTGGAGTACTTGGTGCTCCAGGATTAACATTTACTGTTAAATTAAGTCCTGTAGAAGTACAACTTGTTGTTGTATTTGTTGTAGTTACAGTATAATCTCCAGGATTCAATCCTGTGAAAACACCTGTAGAATTCGTAACAGGAGCAACAACTGGAATGGTTCCTGTTAATGTATAAGTTACATTTAATGCTACTGCAGGAGATGTTACAACAATTGTTCCTGAAGGAGAAATACATGTTGGTTGTACAGTAACAGAAGCAACGGGTGCAACAGGTGGTGTTGGAACAGCAGCAACTGTTAATAAAAGTCCAGTTGAAGTACAACTTGTTGATGTATTAGTTGTTGTTACCGAATAATCTCCAGGTGCTAATCCTGTAAAAATTCCTGTAGTATTTGTTACTGGAGCTACTACAGGTGAGGTACCTGTAACTGTATATGTTACATTTATTGCAACCGCAGGAGCTGTTACCGTTATTGTTCCTGTTGGAGTTGTACATGTCGGCTGAGTCGAAACAGTTGCGGTAGGTGTAGAAGGCAATGAAGGTACAGCACTAACAGTTAGATTAAGTCCTGTAGAAGTACAACTTGTAGTTGTATTAGTTGTTGTTACAGAATAATCTCCTGGTGTTAATCCTGAGAAAACACCAGTTGTATTAGTCACTGGAGCTACAACAGGTGCTGTTCCTGTAACTGTATATGTAACATTTAATGCTGCAACAGGAGAAGTAACTGTAATTGTTCCGGTTGTAATAGCACAAGTTGGTTGAGTTGTTACTGTTGCTGTTGGAGCAACAGGAGGTGTAGGTACTGCTGCAACAGTTAAAAATAAATCTGTTGATGTACAAGTAGTTGTAGTGTTAGTAGTTTTTACAGAATAATCACCAGGTGCTAAACCTGTAAATATTCCTGTTGTATTTGTAATTGGAGCAACAACCGGAGCTGTACCTGTTACAGTATAGGTAACATTTATTGCTGGAACAGGAGATGTAATTGTAATAGTTCCTGTTGGAGTTGTACATGTCGGTTGAGTCGAAACAGAAGCTGATGGTACAACTGGAGGTAAAGGAATTGCACTAACAGTTAAATTAAGTCCTGAAGAAGTACAACTTGTTGTTGTATTAGTAGTTGTAATTGAGTAATCACCAGGAGCTAATCCCGAAAATATCCCTGTAGCATTGGTTATAGGAGCAACTACGGGAGCTGTACCTGTTAAAGTATATGTGACATTTGGAGCGGCTACTGGAGCGGTAACAGTAATAGTAGCTGTAGGAGTCCCGCAAGAAGATTGAGTAGTAACAGAAGCTGTCGGTAAGACAGGTGCTGAAGGTACAGCATTTACAGTTAAAGAAAGTCCTGTTGATGTACAACTTGTAGTAGTATTTGTTGTAATCACTGAATAAATACCAGGTGCCAATCCCGAAAAGATTCCTGTAGTATTTGATACTGGTGCAACAACAGGTGCTGTACCTGTTACAGTATAGGTAACATTTATTGCAGGAACAGGAGATGTAACTGTAATAGTTCCTGTTGTAACTACACATGTTGGTTGAGATGATACTGATGCTGTTGGGGCAACAGGAGCTGTTGGAACAGCATTTATAGTTAAAGTAAGCCCAGTTGAAGTACAACTTGTCGTAGTGTTTGTTGTTGTTACAGAATAAGTGCCTGGCGCTAACCCCGAAAATATTCCTGTAGAATTAGTTACTGGAGCAACAACCGGAGCCGTTCCTGTCACAGTATAAGTGACATTTAAAGCCATCGCTGGAGAAGTAACAGTGATTGTCCCTGTTGTAACAACACAAGTTGGTTGGGTTGTTACCGTTGCTGTTGGAGCAACAGGAGCTGTTGGAACAGTATTAATTACTGCATCAGCAGATGCAGCTGATGTACATCCTCCAGTAACAGAAACTGTAAACTTATACGTTTTATTTGCAGCTAATCCTGAAAAAGTTGCAGTAGTTCCTGTCCCTGTTATTGTAGTACTTCCTTGATTTTCAGTAACAGTCCAACTTCCAGAAGCAGGTAAACCACTCAAATCAACACTACCAGTAGGTGTAGCACAAGTAGGCTGAGTTATTGTACCAATTACTGCTGCAGAAGGTGTCGTACAACCAGCACAAGCAGGTGTAACGACATTTATTGTACTTGTTGAAGAATTACCACTTGCATCAATTGCAGTTATAACAACCGAAGTAGTTGTACCAGCAGCTAAAACAGTTCCAGCAGGAGGCACAGAAGATACTGTTGGGCTACCATCACAATCATCATATGCAGTAAAAGAAGGTATTGTATAATTACAACTAACTACCGAAGGAAGGGTCATATCTACAGAAGTTATGATAGGCGGAAACATATCTGTAGTACAATCAATCGTAAATCCAGCTCCACACGATCCAGCAACAGCACCTAAACACGTTGGTGAAGGTGCACTTGTTGTAGGATTTGTATCAACTAAAGTTACAGTACCTGAAAAAACAGGATTTCCTGAAGTTGAAACATTGAAAGTACCAGTATTTTGAGTTAAAATTGTTCCTCCTGCTGTAAAACCACAATTTGTAACGGAACAAACTGACCCTGCTGACCCTCTGTAATAAATTGCTCTTGGCGCTGGAGAAGAAGCATCAAAACTACAAGTATTCACAGTTAAACCATAAGATCCAGATGAAGCACTCCCTGATGCGCTTGCAATAGCAACTGCACCTTTACCGTAAATTGTTCCTGAACCAGTAAAAGAAGAATTAGTTATACTAATAACCGAATATCTGAATCCACAAATAGAACTTCCATAATTAGAAGAAGCACTTGAAGTTAGTGTATTATTTTTAAAACACGAATTATTAACATTTAATCTTGCACCATCAATACAAACTGCTCCACCGTAACCTCCTGAAGAATTATTTTTAAAAGAACATTTATTTAATGATAAAACACTCGAAGTTCCAATTGTACTATTTGTACCTCCTACATAAATTGCTCCACCATCTGTTGCACGATCATTACTTTCAAAATAAGACGAAGTTATTGTAATATTATGTTTATTTCCAGAAACAAAAATTGCACCACCATACAATGCATTAGTATTACAAGTAAATAAACAATTTGACAATGTTGCCGTAACGCCTCTTGTTGGATCTGCTGCTCCAAATCTTAGGGAACCATCTCCACCAGAACCAACACATTTATCAAACCATACCCCTTTAAAATCTACTCCAGTTAGATCTACTCCAGCTGGAGCCTTAATTGAAATTGAATTTCCTTCCCCTGAACCAGCATATGCAAATCCAGCAATTTTCATGTATTGAATTGATACATTGCTAGAAGTAATTTTAGCGAAATAATTTGTTGCAACCCCACTTATTATAGTTTTTGAATAACCTGCCCCTATAATAGTTATTGATTTATCAAAAGTTAATGTATTAAAACCACCACCAGAAAATGATCCTTTATCAACATATATTATATCTCCTGCTGCAGCTACAGAAAAAGCATGTGACAAAGTTGCAAATGGAGCTGAAGACGAACCATCACCAGGTGCTAAATTGTTTCCATTTGCAGATCCAAGTGTATAAACATCCCCTATATTTGATGCGTCATCAACATACCATTTAGCAGCAAATGAAGAAAACGATAAAAACAGTATCGAAACACTTAAAAATAAATTAGAAAATCTTTTCATAGTTTAATATTGAATTGATAGATATGTAATTTAAGAGCAATTATTGTTAGTATTTATATCCTTAACAAAACTAACAAAAATATTTATATTGAAAAGACGCTTGAAACTTTAAAAAAGACGCATCAATATTTAAAATAAATTTAAAATGTTTATTTTGGAGAGTATTAGTTAAAAATTAAAAATTTAGGCAAAAAAAAAGCCGGAATGTAACCGTCATTATTTAATCATAAAAATAATGACGATTATAAGCCCGGTTACCTAAACATAAAATAAACTATAACTACTGGTGCAAATTTATATACGTTTTTCGGGCTAAAAAAAAATACTCTGTCTAACGCTGAAATAAGCGGTATTTTGAGATTTTCAGAGGGAAATGGTTTTTTTAAGGTGGTGAATGGTTTGGTTAGGTATTTATTTTTTGGTGTTAGGTATTAGGTCTGTGTTGAGCTAAAACCCAACACAAAACCCCTAACACCTAAATCAATTTCCAAAAGTCATTAAATAAGATTTCAAGAAATCATTTAAATCACCATCTAGAACTGCATCCACATTTCCTGTTTCATGACCAGTTCTAACATCTTTAATTAATTTATAAGGATGAAGAACATAATTTCTAATTTGTGACCCCCATTCAATTTTCTTTTTACCAGCTTCAATCTCATTTCTTTTTTCCATACGAGCTCTGTATTCCAACTCATATAATTGAGATTTTAATAACTGCATCGCTTTTTCTTTATTTCCTAACTGAGATCGAGATTCAGAATTTTCAATAATAATTCCAGATGGTCCGTGCTTTAAACGAACAGCTGTCTCTACTTTATTTACATTCTGACCTCCTGCTCCACCTGACCTAAAAGTATCCCAAGTAATATCTGCAGGATTAACATGAATTTCAATTGTATCATCAACTAAAGGATAAACATAAACAGAAGCAAAGGAAGTATGTCTTTTTGCATTTGAATCAAAAGGAGAAATTCGAACCAAACGATGTACACCATTCTCACCTTTTAAATAACCAAATCCAAATTCCCCTTCAAACTCCAATGTAACGGTCTTAATACCGGCTACATCTCCTTCTTGGTAATTTAGTTCTTTGATTTTATAACCATTTTTTTGTCCCCACATCATATACATACGTGTAAGAATTGAAGCCCAATCACAACTTTCTGTCCCACCAGCTCCAGCGGTAATTTGAAGAACGGCACTTAAAGCATCTTCTTCACCAGAAAGCATATTTTTTAATTCTAAAGCATCAACTTCAACTAACAAAGCATCATAAAGTTCTTTTAATTCTTTATCATCCCCATCTCCATCTTTTGCGAAATCATTCAATACTTCAAGATCCTCATAAGAACCTTTAAGTGTATCAAAAGTTGAAACCCAATATTTTAATGTACGAATGGCTTTCATTTGAATTTCAGCTTTTTTAGCATCGTCCCAAAAACTAGGATCCTGAGTTTTTAATTCCTCTTCTGCTAATTGCATTTTTTTCTCCTTAATCTTAAGGTATTCTTCAATAGCATCAATACGATTGCTTACTTCTTTTAATTGTTCTGGCTTTATCATGATGTTACAAAGCTAAATAAAAGAATTTTTATAGACAGTAGATTTTTAGATAATAGATAAAAGAGTTACAGTAAATAAACCTTACAACCACTTAAAAACAATGAAAAATCTTAATCAAATCATATAATTAATAGAGGAAAAATAACAAAAAGTAAGAATATGTTACAATCACATATTAATAGAATGAAAAAAATTATACATTTGTATAAAAATTAAAATAAAATGAGTATTCCAACAAATCTTAAGTACACAAAGGACCACGAATGGGTGAGCATTGATGGTGATATCGCAACAATCGGAATTACGGATTTCGCTCAAGGAGAATTGGGTGACATCGTTTATGTAGAAATCGAAACGGAAGGCGAAACTTTAAATGCAGAAGAAGTTTTTGGTTCTGTTGAAGCAGTAAAAACAGTTTCTGATTTATTTTTACCTTTAACAGGTGAGATTATTGAATTCAACTCTGAATTAGATGCTAATCCAGAATTCGTAAATTCAGATCCTTATGGAAAAGGTTGGATGATCAAAGTTAAAATTCAAGATGCAAGCGAAGCTTCAAATCTTTTAGATGCTGCTGCATACGAAGCATTAATTGGATAAAAAATAAGATTGAGATTTAGGTTGAGATTAAGTATAAAACTTAAAAATTAACTTCCTATTTACTGATATATTAAAAGGTTCTACAGATGTAGAGCCTTTTTTATTGGACAAAATTCTCAACCTCAATCTTAACCTTAATTTCAACCTCAATTTAACATTTTTCAAAGATTCTTCTCTAATTTAAAACAACCTATCATTTTCCTTTTGTATTTTTACCCTCGTTATTTAAATTAATCGAATATGTCTGGTTTTAATGCCAATAAATTAAGTGCTGCAGGTTTCCTTATTACAATAGGTATTGTTTTTGGAGACATCGGAACATCACCATTATATGTTTTTGAAGCAATCACTAACGGAAAATATGATCCAGCACTTATTCTAGGTGGCCTTTCAGCAGTTATTTGGACCTTAATCCTTTTAGCTACAATCAAATACATTTATTTAGCTCTAAACGCTGACAACAAAGGAGAAGGTGGTATTTTTGCTTTATTCGCATTACTCAAAGAGAAAAAAGTGAAATGGGTCATTATACCCGCATTAATTGGTTGCGCCACACTTTTAGCTGATGGTTTTATCACTCCTGCTATATCAATTTCATCAGCAGTTGAAGGTATCAATTCGATTTATCCAGGATTGCCAACTATTCCAATCGTTTCAGGAATTATTGTTGCATTATTTTTAATTCAACAATTTGGAACTGCATCCATCGGAAAAGTTTTTGGACCAATTATGATTGTTTGGTTTGCTCTTTTAGGCTATTTAGGATTACGTCATATTTCTGATAATCCTGAAGTTTTCAAAGCTTTCAATCCTTATTATGCTTATAACTTAGTTGTAAATGTAAAAGGTGGTTTCTGGGTATTAGGCGCTGTATTCTTATGCACTACTGGAGCAGAGGCATTGTATTCAGATTTAGGACATTGTGGAAAGAAAAACATACGTTTCAGCTGGTCAATAATGAGTATTCTAATTGTAATTAACTATTTAGGTCAAGCCGCATTGTGTTTAAAACCAGGATTTAAATTAGCACCTAATAAAACAGTTTTTTATACAATGGTTCCAGATAATATTCTACCATTTGTAATCGCTATAGCAACAGCTGCTACAATTATTGCTTCACAAGCTTTAATTACAGGAGTTTTCACTTTAATGAATGAAGCTATTAAATTGAAATTATGGACCAATCTTAAAGTTAAATACCCAACTGAGCATAATGGTCATATCTACATCCCTTTTATTAATTGGTTCCTAATGGCTGGCTGCCTACTTGTAATCTATATTTTTAGAAATGCTAAAGCGATGGAAGCATCTTACGGTCTTGCTATTACGATAAACATGGTAATGACTTCTATGCTTCTAGGAGTTTTGCTTATTATGAGAAAACCAAAATGGAAATACATCTACATTTTCATATTTAGTATCTTTTTAATCATTGAGATTATTTTCTTAATGTCAAATCTTGGAAAAATATTTGAAGGTGGATGGTTTACTTTATCTCTTTCAATTATTTTCTTTGCTCTCTTATACCTATACAACAAAGCAAAAGAATTAAGAAAAAACATTACCGAATATGTTCCAATGAATCAAGTGATTCCGTTGTTAAATTCTGTAAGAGTAGATGAAAAAATTGCTTACGAAGCCACTAACTTAGTATACCCCACTCGAAGTGATTCGCCACAAAAATTAGACTCTACCGTCTTCTATTCCTTATTCAAAAAACGTCCAAGAAGAGCCGAAGTAACATGGTTCTTGCACCTTAACATTACAAATGAACCTTGGGGCGTACACTATTCTGTAAATGAGATAATTGACAAACATTGTTATTATGTATCATTAAACTTTGGTTTCAAAGAAGAACATCGTGTAGAATTTATGATGCGTAAAATCCATGATAAGATGGTTGAAAAAGGTGAATTAACTGGAGAAAGTGTATTTGAAAGTATCAAAGATAAAATTGACGGAGCCGATTTTAAATTCATCGTTTTAAACTCTAGAGTTGCCACAGACAACCTTTTAACTGCTTTTCAAATCATATTTGTGAAAGTCTACCGTTTTATTAAAATGACAGGCTTAACTCCTGCTGAAGATTTTGGGTTAGACAAGACAAATGTAGCGGTAGAATACGTTCCAATTAGTGTAACGAAACAATTAGATCAAGAAATGATTGAAGATAGTGAAGATTATTCAACACGTCTAGATAAAACAGTTGACAGAAAGCATAAACGCTTTAATCAAGGGTGTTAATTTTTCATTTTCTTTGTAGGTATAGTGCATGCCCTATACCTACAAAGGAAATGAAAAATTACCCGAATAAAAAATAATCGGTTGATTGGTTTTTCCCAGATTGGATTTTCAAAATCTCTTCTAAGACAGTATTAGCTAAACTACTAGCTCCAAATCGAACTAAGTTGTTAGTTTGCCATTGTTCTCCTAAAACCTCTCTAATCAACTCAAAATAAGGTAATACAGTTTCTATTGACGATAATCCACCAGAAGGTTTAATACCAATTTTAATTCCAGTTTTAGTAAAATAATCTTGTATTGCTTGTAACATTACTAAAGCAACCTGTAAAGTAGCTCCTGTCTGAATTTTACCTGTAGAAGTTTTAATGAAGTCTGCTCCAGCATATATAGCTATCTCACTTGCTTTTCGAACATTATCTAATGTATCTAATTCTCCCGTTTCTAAAATCACTTTTAAGGTATTTTCACCACAAATCTCTTTAATAGCGGCTATCTCATCAAAAACAAAGTTAAATTCTCCTTCCAGAAACTTTCCTCTAGAAATTACCATATCTATTTCATCAGCGCCGTCTTCAATAGCGATTCGAGTCTCTAATAATTTCACAGGTAAAAGTGTTTGTCCACTTGGAAAACCTGTAGCTACTGAAGCTAATTTAACTGAAGTATTATTAAGTTCATTTTTAGCTGATTTAACCATGGAGGGATAAACACATATTGCTGCAACTGTATCTACTGAAGTATAAATAGAGTGTAAATTAGCTGCTTTGTAACACATTTTTCTTACTTTAGATTCTGTATCCCTTCCATCTAAAGTTGTTAAATCAATCATATTCAAAATCATTTTTAAATCTTGAATTTTTGATTCTTGATTGGAACAATTTAAAAGTATCGAACTAATTAATTTTTCATTCTCTACAATATCAACCGGCTCGATTTGATCTAATTTCAACTTATTAAAACTCACAATATTAAAATTTTAAGCATAAAAAAAAGGCTCTTTCGAGCCTCTAATTTCTTTTATTATAACTGACCATCTGAATGATAAACTCCTCCTTTAAAGACTTTTACTTTTAAAAGGATACCATCTTTATCATATTCATATACTTTACCTTCCCACAGATTACTGTTTTTAAAGACACCATCTAACCAAATTTCATCATTAGCGTTGTATACTTTATTGTAACCATTTGGTAAAAATGGTACTCCTTTTGTTTTAGGAGTCGCAATTTTAGGAGCTGTCTCTTTTGATGCACCCGGATCAACAACTTTCACACTAGGATGAACCATTTCTTTTTGTTCACTTTTAGCAACACTACCATCTGCAGCATATTGTATAACCTCTTTAATATCGCCATTTTCATAATATCTAACAGCTTTACCTATAGGTGATCCATTTTGAGCAGTGTACTCAAATTCTATTTGACCATTATCGTAGTAGTATTTTACTTTTCCTTGTTCTTTACCTTCCGTATTATAATCCGCTTGGTATTCTACTTTTCCATTTTCGTTATATCTAACTAATGAGTCTCTGTATTGATTTCTCTCAAATTTACCTTGTTCTTTAATCTTACCATTCGGATGGTATTTAACGTAAGAACCCTGAGGACGATTATTAACATAATCACCTTTCAACCTTGGTGTTATACCATCACTATGATATTTAACCCAAACACCTTCACGTCGATCATCTTTGTAATTTCCTTCTTCAATTTTACCATTAGCAGGATAACCTTCTTCAGGACGATCTTTACCATAATAAACCCATTTCCCTTGCTTTTTGCCTTCAGAATCTGTTTTATTTATCTTGCTATCATCTTGATCCAATGCTAATGAATTAGAAGACACAAAAATCAACCCTAAAAACAAAAAACTCAAAAATAATTTTTTAATCATTTAAAATAAAATTTTTAATAATATCGTAGATTAACTGCCAATATATAAATAAAAAACCAAATAAGCGAATATTTCTTAAGAGTTTTAGATTAATCGCATATTATACCCTTTAAATAAATAATTATTTACCCTGAATAAAAATTAAATCAAATCAGGATTAACATTTTTCAACATTACGTCAACCATTTTTTCGACTCCAAACTCTTCTTTCCATCCCCAATCGTTTCTAGCAACTGAATCATCAATTGATTTCGGCCAACTATCAGCTATTTCTTGCCTAAAATCAGGCTTATATGATATCTCAAAAGTTGGAATATGATGTTTAATTTTTTCTGTTAAAGAATCTGGTGTAAAACTACATCCTGATAAATTATAAGCAGAACGAATTGTGATTTGCTCTTTTGGCGCTTCCATCAATTCTACTGTTGCTCTTATAGCATCAGCCATAAACATCATTGGTAATTCAGTTTCAGAAGATAAAAAGCACTCAAATTTTCCCTCTTTCTTGGCTTTATAAAAAATATCTACTGCGTAGTCAGTGGTTCCGCCACCTGGTAAACTTGTATATGAAATCAACCCAGGATAACGAATACTTCTTACATCAACATTGAACTTATTAAAATAGTATTCACACCATCTTTCACCAGCTTGTTTAGAAATGCCATACACAGTAGAAGGCTCCATTACAGTATATTGAGGTGTATTTACCTTAGGAGTAGTAGGTCCAAAAACAGCAATAGAACTCGGCCAAAATATTTTTTTCAAATAACCTTCTTTCGCTAAATCTAGGATTGTAAACAACCCTTCCATATTTAGTTTCCAAGCAAAATCAGGATTTTTTTCAGCAGTCGCTGACAATAAAGCTGCTAAAAGATAAACTTCTGTTATTTTATTCTCAATAACATAAGTTCGAACTTCTTCTCTATTTAAAATATCAAGTTGAACATATGGACCATCATTGATAACTGAAGGACATTCTGTTTTAACATCAGAAGCAATAACAGCATCTTGACCAAATCTTTTTCTTAATTCTAAAACTAATTCAGAACCAATTTGCCCTCCTGCTCCGATAACTAATACTTTTTTCATAGTCAACTCTAATAATTTAGGTGCAAAAATAAAGTTTTGAAGTCATTTTGCATAATGGTTTTATAAAAAAAACAAATTTGTTAAATAAAAGGCTTCACTATTTTTTCATTCCAAGCGTTTTTATATATTTGTTAAAATAAAAATATGTTTTTTTATGTGGAATGAACTTTCAATTTTATTGAAATTTATGATTATTAGAAAGCCTGAATGAGCTTCTATATTCTAACTATTTGTCTATTTATTCACAATTGAAATTTTAATTATGCCCTTTTATTATAAATTAGGAAAGATTCCTCACAAAAGACATACTGTCTTCGAAAAAGAAGAAGGCGGAATTTATTATGAACAATTATTTGGAACAGAGGGATTTCATGGATTTTCTTCTTTGTTGTATCATACGCAACGTCCAACACAAGTAAAATCTGTATCTGAACCAAAAGATGTGACACCTATTGCTGCAGTAGGAAAAAACATTTCATCTAGAATGTTACGTGGGTTTGACATCAAACCAACAGCAGATTTTCTAGATAGTCGAGTAATTGTAATGTTTAATAACGATTTAAATATTGCAGTTGCCGCACCTCAAAAATCTTTAAGAGAATATTTCTATAAAAATGCGGATGCAGATGAAGTAATCTTTATTCATAAAGGTTCTGGTAAATTAAGAACACTTGTTGGAAACATTGAATTCTCTTATGGAGATTATTTAGTTATCCCTAGAGGAATGATTTACCAAATCGATTTTGACACTGAAGACAATCGTTTATTCATTGTAGAATCTTTTAGTCCTGTTTTAACTCCAAGAAATTACAGAAATGGATTCGGACAATTATTAGAACACTCTCCTTTTTGTGAGCGTGATTTAAGAGGTCCTTCGGAATTAGAAACACACGATGAAAATGGTGATTTCTTAATCAAAATAAAAAAAGAGAATGTATTACACGAATTAGTCTATGCTTCTCACCCTTTTGATGTTGTTGGTTGGGATGGTTTTAATTTCCCATACGCATTTAGCATCCATGATTTCGAGCCAATAACTGGTAGAGTTCACCAACCACCCCCAGTTCACCAAACGTTTGAAGCGCATAATTTCGTAATATGCTCTTTCTGTCCTCGTTTGTATGATTATCACCCAAAAGCAATTCCTGCTCCTTACAATCACAGTAATATCGATTCTGACGAAGTATTGTATTATGTTGATGGTGATTTTATGAGTAGAAATCACGTTGAAAAAGGGTATATGTCTTTACACCCAGGTGGAATTCCTCACGGACCTCATCCAGGTGCTATGGAAAGAAGTATTGGCCAAAAAGAAACAGCTGAATTAGCGGTTATGGTAGATACATTCAAACCATTAAAATTAACACAAGCAGCATTGGATATGCAAGACGAAAGTTACGTTACAAGCTGGTTATAAAAAATTAAAAATCAATTCGAAGAGACGTTGTAATACAACGTCTGTACTATTAAAAAATATAAAATTGTAAAGATGGATTTTAATCCGTCTCCCAAAAAACAAAACATCATGGCAAAAGAAGTAAAAAGTGTAGAATACGGTTTAGAAAAAATATTTGAAGGTGCGCAAGATTTCTTGCCATTAATGGGAACTGATTATGTTGAGTTTTATGTAGGAAATGCAAAACAAGCTGCACATTTCTACAAAACTGCATTTGGTTTTCAATCTCATGCTTATGCAGGATTAGAGACTGGAATGAAAGATCGTGTTTCTTATGTTTTGAAACAAGATAAAATCAGATTAGTATTGACAACTGCATTAGTTGAAGATTCTTCAATTGGGGAACATGTTAAAAAACATGGAGATGGTGTTAAAGTTGTTGCACTTTGGGTAGAAGACGCTCGTAAATCATACGAAGAAACAACTAAAAGAGGTGCTCGTTCTTATATGGAACCAACTGTTGAGACAGATGAGTTTGGTGAAGTAGTTCGTGCTGGAATTTACACATATGGAGAAACAGTTCACATGTTTGTAGAACGTAAAAACTATACAGGTGAATTTTTACCAGGTTTTAAAAAATGGGAATCTGATTATAATCCAGCACCAATAGGATTGAAATATATCGACCACATGGTAGGGAATGTAGGTTGGAACGAAATGAATATTTGGGTAAAATGGTATGAAGATGTTATGGGATTCGTAAACTTCTTATCTTTTGACGACAAACAAATTACTACCGAATATTCATCTTTGATGAGTAAAGTAATGAGTAATGGTAACGGTCGTATCAAATTCCCAATCAACGAACCTGCAAAAGGTAAAAAACGTTCACAAATTGAAGAATATTTAGATTTCTATAATGGACCAGGTGTTCAACACGTAGCAATTGCAACAGACGACATCATCAAAACGGTTACTGAAATGAAAGCAAGAGGTGTTGAATTTTTATCAGCTCCACCACAAGATTATTACGACCAAATACCTGTAAGATTAGGTTCTCACATGGATATGATGAAAGAAGATATCAAAGAATTGCAAAAATTAGCAATTATGATTGATGCAGATGAGGAAGGTTATTTATTACAAATTTTCACTAAACCTGTTGAAGATAGACCAACTTTATTCTTTGAAATCATCCAACGTATGGGAGCTAGAGGATTTGGTGCTGGAAATTTCAAAGCTTTATTCGAATCAATCGAAAGAGAACAAGAAAAAAGAGGAACTCTATAATTAGACTTTAGATTTTAAGACTATAGACATTAGACTCATGAGTTTAATATCTATTTCAAATTAAAAAAGCTGGCAGTGATGTCAGCTTTTTTTTATACTTTTCTGTTTCATTTTAAAATCAATTTCACACCATTTACCTAAACAGAATAACAACTCACCTATTGTAACTTTATTTTGATTCAAGTCCTATCTATTTTTGAACTATAAACATTTAAACATCAAAAAATGAAAACGGAAGAAAATCAAACAACTGAAAAAGTGTGTAATAAAGAGGACTTTAAGAAACATTATAAAAGAAAAAAAATTGGGTTTGGAATTACAATTATTGCATTAGGTTCACTCCTATTGATTAATGAAATTCACCCAAACTGTATTAACTTTAACTATGTTTGGCCGTCACTTTTAATTTTAGGCGGATTGAAAGCAATCTTTAACTCTAATAGACAGTGTCATCCTCATAGATGTTGCTAAACTTGATTTACCTGCTTTAAATCATAGAGCAGGTAAATCTTTATTCAAAATCAATATATAATACTTCTCACCGAAAAATAGCTACCTTTTACCTATAATCAATAAAGAATGATTAACTTGTTATTTACATTTGTAGTATAAAATAGTAATTATGGAAACTGAAAAATTTAACTCGGAAGACCATTTCGATTTTTTGAAATGGCAAAAAAAACAAAAACGAGGAAAAATTACTGCTGGAATCTTAATTGTTTCATTTGG
>CANCEQ010000058.1 GCA_947375085.1 Flavobacteriales bacterium | reverse complement strand
TTTTGAGCATTCAATTCATCAATGATACTTTTTGCCGCTTTACGTTGCTCATCATTTCTATAGAAAATAACCGAGCGATATTGTGTTCCAACATCTGCTCCTTGTCTGTTTAAAGTTGTAGGATCGTGAACAGTAAAAAACACTTTAAATATTTCATCCAATGAGGTTTTTGTATTGTCAAAAACAATTTGTACAACTTCAGCATGACCTGTAGTTCCTTCACAAACTTCCTTATAACTAGGATTTTTTACATGCCCTCCAGAAAATCCTGATTCAACTTTTTCAACACCTTTCAGCATTTCATACACTGCTTCCACACACCAATAACAACCTCCCCCTAAAGTGATTGTGTCCATTTTTTGATTCATTGCAGCTTTCGATTTCTTAAGTTCTTCTTCACTCAAAAACTCTAATGAAAGTGAATTTACACAATAACGCATTCCAGTTTCAGTTGGACCGTCATTAAACAGATGTCCCAAGTGTCCTCCACATTTTGCGCATTCAATTTCAGTACGTTTCATCCCATGACTATTATCTTCTTTCGTCACGATTTTTCCACCTGCGATTTCTTTATCGAAACTTGGCCATCCACAATGAGAATCAAATTTCATCTCATCTGTGAATAATTCATTTCCACAACCAGCACATTTATATACGCCTTTGTCTTTGTTTAACAACAACTTACCAGAATAAGGCGCTTCAGTTCCTTGTTGACGAAGTACATAATATTGTTCCTTCGTTAAATCCTTTTTCCACTCTTCATCTGTCTTTATCATGGCATTTTCTTTTGAAATAGCATTTGTAATATGTTTCACGTTTTGGTCTTGTCCACAAGCATTTAAGCCTACTATCAATAAAACAAAAGTAAATACTCTACTCGGTTTAAATAAAAATTTGTTCGATTTCATAAGTTTCAAATTTAATGTTTTAGAATTAGTCGCAATAAGAAAAAGAACCTTACAAAATTTTATAAAATATTTCTAAACTACTTATTATTTAGTTTATCTATCTCTTTTTGAAATACTTTTTTCGATTCATCAGACAATGTATAAGGAGGATTATTAAAAAATTGCTGATTGATGTTTTTTGCTGATTTTTCAATCAATTCAGCCTGTTTCAAAAACAATCGACAATACTTACAATGAACTAAATGAGCAAACAATTTAATTTTTTGAAGTCGTGTTAATTTAATTTCCTCTTTTTTGAGAGAAAGCAACGTTGCTTCTTTACAGCTGTATGTTATGTTTTCAAAAAAAGACATCTTATAACCAATTTTTTTCTAAACAACTTCGCATCAATAATTTAACACGATGAATAATCACCCAATAATTAGACGTTGAAATCCCAAATTCCTTACAAATTTCTTCTGAATCTAAATCATCAATGTATTTTGAAATAAAGATTGGTGCCAATTTCGAGGGAACTTTTGACAAACAAAACTCAAGTATTTTTTGAAATTCATTTTGTTGGATTTCATCATCCGCCTTTGAATCCCAGGATTGAGGATAACTTTCTGATTTCCAAATCTTATTCGAAAAAGAATCTTTTTTAAAAAAATGAGAGTCAAAACTTTCTTCTGTGTCATTCAAATAGGATTCGGTATTCTTTAAAACATCTTTCTTTCTATAAAAATCAATTATTTTATGATTTAAAATGGATACCAAATAGGTCTTTTCAGAACAATCACCTCTAAATGAATCCTTTGACTTTATAGCAGATAAGAAACTTTCTTGAACTAAATCTTCAGCCACTTCCCTATTATTCGTCTTCAATATTGCTATCGATAACAAGTAATCACCATAATTAGCGATCCATTTTTCAGGATGAAGAAGTGTTTTATTCAAAATATAGTTTTGTTTTTTCTTAACCACAGAGGACTCAATGTTTTTCACGGTGTAGCACAGAGTTTTGATTTACTTTTTAATTACTACTTTAAAAGAACTCTGTGAACCACAGTGTAAAACTCCGTGTGACACTGTGGTTAAACTTATTCGCTCAATTCCAACAACTTAAAAGTAGTCTTAAAATTTCGTGTTGTTGCTTTAACTTTTAATTTTTTCTCAAAAAATGTATTAGATAATTTTGTTTTTCCATAACCTATAGGACAATAGAAATAAATCACTTTATCTCTAATTTCAAACTTTTCAGGTGAATAATCTCCCTGTAATTGTTCCACAAGTAACGAATCAGGTATTTTATTTAAAAAAGTAAAATATAGGCGTTCTTCTAGGCTTTCATCATTCAAAAATGGATTTGAATCTATCCATTTTTTTAGTTTACTATTCTTAAAAACAATCACTGGAACTTCAAACGAATACTGTTTTAAAATGGCCTCTTCAATTTGGGATGCTATTTCGATTTCTGAATCTTTATCATTCGTTTCAAAAATCACATTTCCACTTTGAATATAGATTATAACATTCTTAAAACCAATAGATTCATATAGTGTTTTTAAATCAGTCATCAAAATTTTCTTTTGACCACTGACATTTATTCCACGTAAAATTGAGATGTATTTATTCATTTCAAGTTAATTTATATCAAAGGAAAAACTTACGGACTCCAATAAATAATAGAATTAAACAGCTATAAACGATGAAAAATAAAATGATGAATTCTTTCAATCCTAAAATTAAAAAAATAGACATTATTAAAAGTTGAAAACCTAATCCATAAAGTGAAAGTATTGTCATAAACCACTTTGGAACAGTTTTCATTTTGGATGCACTTTTATCTAATTTATAGATGACCCAATCAAATAAACCATACAATACTTTATATAAATTGTATAGTCTGTTTACATTTTTTTGTGATTCTCCTTGAAAAGCAGTCGGTGCATTCTTTTCAAAAATTCTACTAGTCGTATCTCCGTTAATCGATCTATTACGAAGAATTACGTAGTAAAAATTATAAAGCGTTCCTTGCATCTGACAACATAAAAATGCTAAAAAAGCAAAAGCATATGATGTGTTTGTAACATAAGCAAAACTCATAAAAAATAGTAAGTTTAAAATACTATCAGAAACAGAATCAAAATACCTTCCTGTGTGTGAAGGAGTATTTTTGAGTCTTGCTAATTCACCATCTGCAGCATCTATTGCTGATTTCAATAAGATAAAAAAGGCAGCTAATTTATAACTTCCTTGAATAATAAAAAACAAAGCAATAAAAGCAGATAAAATAAATAGCCAAGTAACTTGAATTGGAGTTGTTTTTGTGTCTTTTAAACTCCTAGCTATCCATTTTCCAACAGAACGTCCATAATCCGAAAAATCTAAAAATTTACTTTCTTCTGTTAGTTTAGACATGTTTAAAATTCAAAAAAATCGTTTATATCTCTTCTGTCTTTTTTGGTCGGCTTACCAGTTCCATTCTCTCTATACACAGATTGCGTCAAGCTATATAAACGGTATTTTTCTTTTTCTTCTTCGGGAGTAATATCAATAATGTATTCTTCTACTAATTTCGCACCAATCCTTTTATCCAACAATTGGATAATCTTATAGCTGTATACCGCCGTATTTTTTGAAATTTGGATGGTATCCCCTACTTTGGGTTCACGAGATGATTTAACTTGAACGTTATTTAGTTTGATTTTGCCTTTAGAAATTAATTCAGAGGCTTGTGAACGTGTTTTAGCTAAACGAACACTCCATACGTATTTATCAACTCTAAATGCCATCACGAAGCTTTTTTGGAAGTGAAGAATATACTAAATCATATGAATGATCGATTAATTCAATAAGCAAATCCTGTGAAATATCTTCATTCACTTTTACAGTGTTCCAATGTTTTTTATTCATGTGAAACGCTGGAATAATTCCTGAATGAGATTCTCTCAAATCAATCGATCTTTCTGGATCGCATTTTAAATTAATTCCTGTAAAATTATCAACATCGAATAAAGCAAACATCTTCCCTCCTACTTTGAATACCAAGGTACTCGGATTGAAAGGAAATGTTTCTTCAGCTCCGTTTTTAGAAAGACAATAGTTCCAAATAAATTCAACGTCCATTAGAAACTAATCTTTTTACTTAATGAACGCCAGGAGCATTATCGTAATGACCTAAATCGTAAAGCATTTTAGTATGAGAAACCAAGGCATCTCCCCACGTTCTTTGCGAATTATAAGGTAAATTATATTCCAAAGCTGTTGCTTTTACTATTTCAGAAATTTTTCTGTAATGAATGTGACAAATGTTTGGAAACAAATGGTGTTCAACTTGGTAATTCAAACCTCCAACATACCAAGAAAACAAACGAGCACCTGGCGCAAAATTAGAAGTGTTTACCAATTGATTCACAGCCCAGTCAGCAGCTATATTACCTGATTCATCTGGTAATGGATAATCTGATGTTGGCACAACGTGAGCTGGTTGAAAAATAGCACCTAATATTACACCACAAATAAAATGCATTGTGAAATAACTAGCAATAATTCCCCAAACTGGTATATATTGAGAACAAAAATAAATTGGTAAACCTAATACTACTAGATAATACAAAGCTTTAGAAAGTAACAAAATCAATAAACTAGAAACAAATCTTACATTTTGAGTTTCTAATAATTCCATTTTTCTATATCTAAACAATTGCTTAAAATCTTTAGACGTCGACCATAAAATAGTCATCATACCATATAAAAACCATGCATAAATATGTTGGTATTTATGTGCTGCTCTTCTTGGTTCATGTGGAGAAAAACGTAAAGTAGAACCAGGATTAATATCTTCATCCATACCTGAAACATTTGTATACGTATGGTGTAAAACATTGTGTTGAATTCTCCAATTTACATCATGTCCGCCAACCAAAGTAATAATATAACCTAGTACTTTATTTACTGATTGGTGTTTTGAATAAGCTCCGTGATTTGCATCATGCATAATAGAAAGACCTATTCCGGCCATACCAAATCCCATCAACACATACATTAAAAAAATCATCCAGGGATTTTGAAAATACAAAAGCATTGCTAAAAAAGGAACAACATAAAGAGAAATCATTACGATCGTTTTAAAAACCATCTTTGCATTTCCATGTCTAGCAATATTGTTTGTCTTGAAATAATCATTGACTCTTTTTTGTAAAACTTTGTAAAAGTCTTCATTATGATCTTTCGCAAACTTAACTACTGGTATTTTCATATTTAATCTAATTGAAACACAAAATTACGTATTTAATGTCATTAAAAAAATTTGGTTCATAAAGTTTTCAGTTACTTAATGTTAAAACCTTAATTACGTTTAAGGATTTTTGCGAGTACCTTATAATTACTTTTACAGTTAAAATAAAAAAGGATTAATTCTAAAATTAATAGCTATGAAGCAGAATTCATATTGTAGTAATTTATTTGTTCGAAAAAGATTTCTAACTAGAGAAGTTACAATTGGTAATTTAAAATTAGGAGGAAACAATCCTGTTCGTCTTCAATCGATGACAACTGCTGATACAATGGATACTGAAAAATCTGTTGATGAATCTATTCGAATGATTGATGCTGGATGTGAATTAGTTCGATTAACAGCTCCAAGTAAAAAAGAAGCTGAAAATTTAGGGGTGATTAAAAAAATATTAGTTGAAAAAGGGTATACTACTCCGTTAGTTGCTGACATACATTTTACTCCAAATGCAGCAGAGGTTGCCGCAAAATTAATTGAAAAAGTGCGAGTTAATCCAGGTAACTATGCTGATAAAAAGAAATTTGAAGAAATAGAATATACAGATATCACTTACCAAGAAGAACTTGAAAGAATAGAAAAGAAATTTACTCCTCTCGTTTTACTTTGTAAAAAAGAAGGTACTGCAATGCGAATCGGTACGAATCACGGCTCTCTATCTGATAGAATATTAAGTAGATTCGGTGATACACCTGAAGGAATGGTTGAATCGGCTATGGAATTTATCAGAATCTGTAGAAAAAATGATTACCATGAATTAGTTATTTCCATGAAAGCAAGTAATACTTTGGTAATGGTTCAAGCTTATCGACTGTTAGTTGCTAAAATGTCGGAAGAAAACATGAATTACCCATTACACCTTGGTGTTACAGAAGCTGGTGATGGAGAAGATGGTAGAATAAAATCAGCTGTTGGAATCGGTGCCTTATTGGAAGATGGATTAGGGGATACAATTCGTGTTTCATTAACAGAAGATCCAGAATTTGAAATTCCTGTTGCAAGAAAATTAGCAGAGAAATTCAACAATGACAATTCTTTATATGAAATTACTTTAGATGAAAATACAGAAATACCATATTCTCCTTTTCATTACGAAAGAAGAAAAACAAAAGAGGTAGAAAACATTGGAAAAAAACATGCTCCTGTTGTCATAGCTGATTTAAGTTCTAAAACTGAAATAAAACCAGCTAATTTTTTTGGTTTTGGATACAACTATTCGGTTCAACTAGACAAATGGAATCTACAAGAACAAGCTGCAGATTATGTTTATATAGGGTCTAATGAGATCAATTTTGAAATCCCTGGAACATTAAGAGTAATTGTAGACTATGTAAAATGGAAAGAATCCTATTCATCTAAAACTGGATACCTTCCAATCATCAATCAAAATGAGTTAGATACAATTTCAGATAAAAATTTAGCTTTCTTTTTACCTATTCAACCTGAAGATTCAGCAATTGAATTCGTTAAAAATTACCCTAATGCTATACTTGTAATTGAGACTAAATATTCAAACAAAACACAACTTTTTCGCAAAATTAGAATTGAATTAGCGAAATTAAACATAAACAATCCTGTTATTTTAAAATATTCTTCGATTGAAAAAGACGAAGAAACATTCCAATTAAATATTTCAAGCGAAGCAGGCGCTATGTTAATTGATGGGTTTGGAGACGGACTTTGGATTAAAGCTGAACAGCCTTCTCAACTTATAAACTCGACATCATTTGGAATATTACAAGCAACAAGAACTAGAATTTCAAAAACGGAATACATTTCTTGTCCTTCTTGCGGAAGAACATTATTCGATTTACAAGACACAACAGCAAAAATCAGAGAACAAACAGGCCATTTAAAAGGATTGAAAATTGGAATCATGGGTTGTATTGTAAACGGTCCTGGTGAAATGGCAGATGCTGATTATGGATATGTAGGAACAGGCCCAGGTAAAATTACTTTGTACAAAGAAAAAACTGTAGTTAGAAAAAATGTTGACGAAGAAAATGCTGTTCAAGAATTAATCGATTTGATTAAGGAGAATGGAGATTGGGTTAGCCCTTCGATACAATAATATGTATTGCTTCGCAATTATATTATTTACTCAAGACTCATCCACAAATATCGCTTCGAAACAGAATACCAAGGTGTAATTACTACATAAGATGTTTTAACAAGTTAAAACTATATTAGTTAAAAAACAGAAATAAAAACTTGTTTAAAATCAACTTGGTTTTTAACTTAATGTAAAACTTACATTAATGAGAACCTATTTCGTTTATATTTTACAGTGTGCTGATAATTCATTATATATTAGATTAACGAATAACATCAAAAGGAGAGTACTTGAACACAGTACTGGATATTATCCAAAAAGTTATACCTCTAAAAGATTACCTATAGAATTGTTGTATATAGAAATTTATGCTTGTCCTTACAAAGCTCGATAAAGAGAAATTCGACTAAAAGGATGGAGTAGGGTTAAGAAAATTGCTCTAACAGAAAATGATTTTGATGCAATACCTGGATTGAGTAAAAAGTTTTTTAAGAGAACGAAGGGCACAACCTTTCGGTACAAAAATGAAATCCGTTAACACTACATTCATTTTTTACTCAGGATGTTGCCAACAACAACATCTTCGAGTTACATTACCAACGTAAAGAAAATTACCCAAACATTGGTGTTCAAGGAAAACAGTAGGAATAGTTGGGGACATCCTGAGTAGGTTTTAATTTGTTTAAAAAACAAAATTAAAACCGTATCGAAGGGTGACCTCCCTCCGTATATAAAAAAAGCATCGTGTAATCACACGATGCTAACTAAATTCACAAATGTTCCACGTGGAACTAAAACCTATCTTCCTAAATGAATTAATAATACAGCAATGTCAGAAGGTGAAACACCACTAACTCTTGATGCTTGACCTATTGTAACTGGTTGAATCTTTGCTAATTTTTGACGAGCTTCAGTACTTAAACTTAACATTACAGAATAATCAATATCTTCAGGTATAGATAAATGTTCCATACGGTTCATTTTTTTAGCTACATCTTCTTCACGATCAATATACCCTTCATACTTTAAAAGTATTTCTGTTTGATTAATAATATCAGGATGAATAGAAGCTAACTCATTAGCCAATTGTTTAGAAACAACACTCATCTCAAGTACATCTTCAATCGTTATGTGAGGTCGAGTAATCAAACTACTCAATTTCACTTGTTGATTAATTGAAGCAGAATCTTTAGATGATAAAACTTTATTAGCTAATTCAGGAGACACACCTTCTTTACGTAACGATTTTTTAAGTTCAATAGTACCTTGAACTTTTTGTTCAACTCGTTTTAAAGCTACATCACAAGCTAATCCAATAGCGTGACCAATTGGAGTCAAACGAATATCAGCATTATCTTGTCTTAACAAAATACGGTATTCAGCTCTACTAGTAAACATTCTATATGGCTCTTCAGTACCTTTTGTGATTAAATCATCAATCAATACACCAATGTATGCATCACTACGACTTAAGATAAATTCATCACTACCAACAATTTTGCGATGTGCATTTATACCAGCCATTAAACCTTGACAAGCAGCTTCTTCATAACCAGTTGTACCATTAATTTGACCTGCAAAATACAGACCTTCAACTAATTTAGTTTCTAATGAATGTTTTAATTGAGTAGGAGGGAAGTAATCATATTCAATAGCATAACCAGGACGAAACATTTTCACATTTTCAAATCCAGGGATAGTTTTCAAAGCATTTAATTGAACATCTTCAGGTAAGGAAGTACTAAAACCATTAACATAAATCTCAACAGTTTCCCAACCTTCCGGTTCTACAAAAATTTGATGACGATCTTTATCAGCAAAACGATTTATTTTATCTTCGATACTAGGACAATATCTAGGACCAGAACTTTTTATAGCACCATTAAACATAGGAGAACGATCGAAACCTGTTCTCAATAAATCATGAGTTTCTTGATTTGTATAGGTAATATAACAAGGACGTTGTTTAGTCAACGCAATAGTTTCAGTAGAATAACTAAACTTGGTAGGATTTTCATCACCAGGTTGAATTTCCATTTTAGAGTAATCTAAAGAACGACCATCAACACGTGGTGGAGTACCTGTTTTCATTCTTCCTGTTTCAAATCCTAATTGAACCAAATCTTCAGTAATACCTACAGAATTTCTTTCAGCAGCACGACCACCACCAAATTGTTTTTCACCCATATGGATCAAACCATTCAAGAAAGTACCATTGGTCAAAACAACAGACTTCCCTTTAATATCAATTCCAAGAGAAGTTTTAATTCCAACAATTTTATTTTCTTCAACGATCAAACCTGTACACATGTCCTGCCAGAAATCAACGTTTGGATTTCTTTCCAAAAGCAATCTCCATTCATCAGCGAAACGCATACGGTCATTTTGAGTTCGAGGCGACCACATAGCAGGACCTTTTGACATGTTCAACATTCGAAACTGAATAGCACTTTTATCACTCACTATTCCTGAACCTCCACCTAAAGCATCGATCTCACGAACAATTTGACCTTTTGCAACTCCACCCATGGCAGGATTACAACTCATCTGAGCAATGGTATTCATATTCATTGTCACCAACAAAACAGAACTCCCTAATTTTCCAGCTGCATTCGCAGCTTCACATCCAGCATGACCGCCACCAACGACAATCACATCATATTCATTCAACATATAATTTCGTGTTTCACGTGAAACAAAATTACGACCTTTTCAACCATAAAAAAAATAGCCTCTAACGAGGCTATTTAAAATATTATAATGTTTCACGTGAAACAATCTTGGAAAGATAATAATCTTCTTTACTCCGCATTAATTTCTCTTCTTCTTCAGATTTATCTTTATAACCACATAAATGTAAAACACCATGAACGATAACTCTCTGTAATTCAGACTCAAACGTAACACTGTTTTGTTCAGCATTATCTAAAACACGGTCTTTAGATATAAATAAATCACCTAATATTCTATCTTCTTCACAATAATCAAAAGAAATAATATCCGTATAATAATCGTGTTGAAGGTACTCAACATTCATTTTTAGTAAATATTCATCAGAACAAAAAATAAGATTAACTTCTTCTAATACCTTACCTTCTTCTATACAAGTACTTGATAACCAGTTAATAAAAAATTCCGAATCTAAATTAGGAATCTCAACATCTTCAAAAAAAAGATTAATCATAACCTATTTACTAAAATAAATATTTACTGAACGGCCATCATTTTCAAATTCAACATCGTCAGCTAAACTTTTCATTAAAAAAATACCTCTACCGTTTTCTTTTTCAATATTATCAGGAGATGTAGGATCAGGTAAATTATTAAAATCAAAACCTTTACCTTGATCATTCACAGAAAAACAAAATTCTTCCGATTTATCACCAACAGAAACACTTACTTCTAAATCATTTTCAAAAAGATTTCCGTGTTGAATAGCGTTATTAACAGCTTCAGTAACAGCAATTAATACATTTCCATAATAATCTTCTTGAACACCAAGATCATTACATACCTTATCTACCAAGGTTTCAACCTTACTAACAGCAGCGTATTCCGAGGGAATAGATATCGTATCAACAATTGTAAAACCTTCTTTCATAAACATACAAATAATTCAAAATCAATTTGCTCTATTGAAATATTCGTTTGCTTTATCCTTGTAATATTTTCTATACATCGGATCAACAGACCTCAATAATTCAATTTGATTGAGCTTTTGTTTCGTATACTCATCAAATCTAATTTGGTTACCAAAATTTGAATTTTTTCCTTCTTTTGATTCTCTTTTTTCTTCAAATCCACGTTCCATCAGAGCTTTTTCAGACTCTAACAATCTGATCATTATGTTTTTCTGACGTTTTATGATATCAGAAGAAAAGTTTTTATTAATTAAATCTTTTTCTTGTTTCTCTAATTCATCTAATAAAGGATTTAATTTATTTCCAGTTCCTTTACCATCTTTATTTAAATCTTTCTTCATTTGCTCTAATCGCTGTCTCATTGCACCTTGTTCAGCAGCCATTTTAGCAATTTGTTTATTTCCTAATCCTCCTGGCATTTCAGAACCTTCTCCTTCTTTAGAGCCCGGTTTTTTTCCACCAGGATTAGAACCTTTTTCCATTTGCTCCAATTGCTTTTTAAGCATTTCTTTCATATCTCCAGGATTCATACCTGAACCTGGTTTAGGTTTACCCTTGCCTCCAGGATTATCACAACTACCTGAACCTTTAGATTCGCTCTTCATATCATTTTGCATACTCTCTAAAGCTTCATTTAAAAGCAATGCAAGGTTATTATAAGAAGTCATAACAGATTGTTGATGAACGCCTAATTCACGTCGTCTATGCTCATCTAAATCTTCAATAGCTAGACTGAAGTTTTTAGTAATATCTGCTAATTCTTTATCAATAAACGTTGCAATTTTAGGCTGACGTTTAGCTAAAGCTTCTAAACTATCTTTAACAACCTTTGTGTCGTCCATGATAGAACGCTGTTTTCGACCATATTTACGATAAACAGGATCTGTATCTTTTACACGAGAAATCTTATTCATGACCTCTTCTTGATCAAAACTTAAAGTCATTAAATTCTCTAAAATGGATCGAAGAGAATTAATATCTTCTTCTTGTTCCTTTTTATTGGCTTCCTTCTGTTTTTTATCTAACTCATCCGCCATTTTTTCCATTTCTTCAGCGGCCGATTCTTGTTTTTCACCAGCTTTCTTTTGTTTACCTTTACCTAATTCCTCAGAAGACATTTTCATCTCATTTGAAATTTTTTCTTTCTTTTCTTCTTGATTTCCCAATTCCATAGGTTTGGATAATGCTTCATTCAGCTTCTCCATTTCCTTCATTTTTTCTTTTAAATCATCAAACTTTTTATTTAAATCTTGTTGTTTTTCAATTGATTTATCTTTTGATAATTTATTATTCTCAATATCTTGTTTTAGTTTTTCTTGTTCTTTAGCAAGTTCTTTTAATTCTTTTTCAATATCATCAATTTTTTCATTAACCTGCAATTTCTTAAGCATTTCAAGACTTCTATCCAGTTGCTTTTTCATTTGTTCAGATGACATTTGAATATCTTCTAGCTTATCTTTAATCTCCTCTTTGTTGTTTTTAGCATCATTTTCCATCAATTTTTCGAGTTTTTCAAGTAACTCTTTCAATTCATCGTCCATAACCTGTTCTAAAAGATCATCAATCATTTCTTGTTTTTCTAAAATTTCTTTATCCATTTCAGAAAGTTGATTTTTCTCTTCAGAACTTTGTTCCATTTGATTTTGCATCTTTTCCAACATTTTTTGAAGCGATTTTTGTTCTTCCTGTAATTGTTGAACTTGATTCATTTTATTGAAATCTTTTCCTTTAGAATTCAACATTTCTTTTTTCAAACGATCTACATTTTTTTGAAATTCTTCAGTACGTTTTAAAATATCACTTAAACTTTCTTTAGTAGCTTCTTGCTCTTCTTCACGCTTTTCATTCAATTCTTCTAAAGAAGGTAATTTATAAGTAAATGATTGAGATTTAGTTGCTTTATTTCCGTGAACACCATCGTTATCATACACAACAAAATAATATTCAATTTTATCACTCATTTGTACATTCTCTCTCCTGAAATCAACTGCAAAATCAAATGGCATTTCTGTTCCACCCACTTTAGTAACAGGTATAGAATTTTCACGTTTTTTACCATTCGAACTTTGAATTGTATAGACAAATTTTAAAGAAGATAAACCATAATCATCTGCAATAGAACCTACAAAAAAACGAAGTCCATCTGCTACAGAATCTTTACGTTCATCAACCAAAATAGAAGGATGTTCATCTCTAATGACAGATATATTAAAACCAGAAGTATCAACTTTCCCACTTTGAGAATTAGTTAATTCAAATTGAACTCTAGCAGTATTCATAATTTTTTTAGCAACTTTGAAACCTTCTGTAGTAAATAATTCAGATTTAGAATTGAAAGAAAATTTAACTTGACTTGTTTTTTTAGTTAAAACGCTCCATTCAACAGAAGTTCCTTCTGGAATAGACATATCACCTGCATTTGAAACAATTTCTTTTTCTCTTCCTAAATAAGAAGGAAAAACTAAAGTAGCTTGAAGTTTACCAATTGTCGATTTTTGATGGACATTAATTACATAATTAGAACTAGTAAAATCATTCCCTTCAAAATAGAATTGAGTATTTGTTTGTATTTTTTTTAATATCCCTGAAGCTGCATTTTTTCCTTTCATTTCCATCAAGAATTTACCTTGACTACTCACTAAATAAAGTTTATCAGGAAATTGTGTTCCTCTTAAAGAGACATTAATTTCTAAATCTTCTCCCTCATCAACCGTTAAATTATTATTTAATAATACAAAATCAAAAGGTGCTTGAGGTTTAAACTCTTGTGTATAATTTACTACTCTATCAGTTCCTTGTGTCAATAAATGCGGTAAAAAAACAGCTAAAGCAAAAAGAACTAAAAATAAAGGAATTAAATATTTAATGTACTTTTTATTATTTTCCTTTATATCAATAGCAGATGTAAATGGAACAACACTTAAAGAAGCTGAACGTTGCATAACACTAGCTCTTATTAATTCAAAATTTCCTTCGTTTTGATTTAATGAATCGTTTAATTGTAATGTGTTTAATAATCTATCTGAAACGGTTGGGAAAAATTTTCCTATGATTTGAGAAGCTTGATAACGATCAATTTTTTTACCTAAAGAGAATAATTTAGAAACAGGAATGATAATGTATTTAATAAGTACATATAAGTTTAAAAGAATAAAACTGAAAAATAAAAATCCTCTAAAAATTGACCCAAAACGACCAAAATATTCTAAAGAAGTAGTAAATAAAAAAGAACATAAAAAGATAACTACAAAAAGCAGTACCCCTTTTACCATTTCATTTTTATAATACTTGCGAATAAACGCATCTATTTGTTCTAATAATTTATCAAACGCACTCATAAAACTACTTGTACTTTTAACGTGTATATTTAAGTATAACCTACTAAAGTAAAACTTATTTATGAAAATTAGATAGTATCAATTCTTAAAATCTAATTAAAGTATTTAACCACAGAGGAAAATGAATTTTAACACGGTGTTTCACAAAGTTTTAAAAACTCTGTGTTACTCTGTGAAAATCCTCTGTGAACTCTGTGGTTAATTCATTATCTTTGCAAAAAAAAATAGCATTATGTCTGAAAAACCTGTTCGCGTTAGATTTGCACCATCACCAACCGGACCATTACATATGGGAGGAGTTAGAACTGCATTGTATAATTATCTTTTCGCAAAGAAAAACAATGGAACTTTTATTATTCGAATAGAAGATACTGATCAAACTAGATTTGTTCCAGGTGCTCAAGAGTACATTATGGAATCATTGAAATGGTGTGGAATTATGCCAACAGAAGGTCCAGGTTTAGGAGGTAATTATGGTCCTTATGTTCAATCTGAACGTAAAGAAATATACAAACCATATGCTGAACAATTAATTGCAAACGAAAGTGCTTACTATGCATTCGATACTCCTGAAGAATTAACGGCAGTTCGTGAACAAGCAAAAGCGATGGGAATGCCGAATTGGCAATACAACAGTGTTACAAGAGCATCTTTAAAAAACTCATTGACATTACCAGCGGATGAAGTTGCTAAAAAATTAGCAGATGGCGAACCGTATGTCATTAGAATGAAAATGCCTCGTAACAGAGATATTCGTTTTGAAGATATGATTAGAGGATGGGTTGTTGTAAATACAAATAACCTAGACGATAAAGTTTTATTCAAAAGTGACGGAATGCCAACGTATCATTTAGCAAATATTGTGGATGATCACACAATGGATATTAGTCACGTAATTCGTGGTGAAGAATGGTTACCATCAGCACCATTACATGTTTTATTATACGAAGCATTTGGATGGGAAGCTCCATTATTTGCTCACTTACCTTTATTATTACGTCCGGATGGAAATGGAAAATTATCAAAACGTGATGGTGATCGTTTAGGTTTCCCAGTATTCCCTATCGAATGGACAACAGAAGAAGGAGAAATTTATTCAGGATATAGAGAAAAAGGATATTTACCAGAAGCATTCATCAATATGTTAGCTTTCTTAGGATGGAATCCTGGAACAACACAAGAAATTTTTTCATTAGAAGAATTAGCTGAAGCATTTACGTTAAATAGAGTAGCAAAAGCAGGAGCAAAATTCGATGCTGAAAAAACAAAATGGTTCCAACAAACTTATTTACGTGCCACTTCAGATGATAAATTAGCTGAATTATTAGCAAATGAATTACCTGAAAAACACGAATTATCAGA
>CANCEQ010000057.1 GCA_947375085.1 Flavobacteriales bacterium | reverse complement strand
CATCATTTAGGGACTCACGAACTCAATAATACACTTTTGAATAAACAGTCCATTGGTATTGAATTATGCAATTGGGGGCCCTTAAAACTGCAAAAGAGCAAATACATTAACTATCTCAATCAAGAAATTCCAATTGAAGATGTTTATGTTTATGATTCTCCATTCAGAGGTTCGTTTTATTATCAGAAATATACAGATAAGCAGCTGGAATCATTAGCAAACCTCATTGATTATTTGGCTGATACTTACAATATTCCAAAGGATTACAAGAAAGATATGTGGAATATTTCAAGGTCGGCCTTATCAGGCAGTCCTGGAATATATACACACGTTAGTTATCGGAAAGATAAATCAGATTGTCATCCGCAGGAGGAGTTGATAGAAAAAATAAACTCACTATAAACAAAAACAGGCTGATTCTTAAATTGAATCAGCCTGTTTTTGTTTAATACTCTTTCCTAAAATTCAATTTTTATTTAGGGCCTATTAACAAATATTCCGTTATTTCTACTAAAGTTTCAATAAAAAATGAATAATTTGTATTTCTGGTTCCTTTTTTAAATTTTAATAAATACTCAAAAGGTTCTAAAAATTTCCCATTTAATAAATTTTTTTGATACTTAATTTTTGAACTTTCACTTTCATGCGCAATGTAATTTCTTAAACATCTCATTTGGTCAATAACCTGAAAATGACTTGCAGAAGAAAATATATTGAAAGGACATTTTTCATCTTCAAAAATATGCGGAGAGAGTTCTTCCATTTTGGAAAAATAATCTATGTAGACTGAATTTTTATTTTTGATTAAACCATCAAAATGATTTTTATCTAAAAAATTTAACTTTCGTGTTGGTTTATAGTTTAATTTACTTTCATTACCAATGCAATAATGAATGAAAATTTCAGATACAAATAATTCAAATTTTACAAATATTTTAAAAAATGCTAATTCAATTAATCTATCTTCTGGTTTAACTGTTTCACTAAAATATTTCTCCCAATATTTAACTTCTTCAATAAAGTTAGAATTATCCATAATTTAGTTAATAATAGCTTTTAATAAAATTTCTATCCTTTCTTTTCTTTCTTTTAAACTAGTAGTTCTTGTTCTATGATTTTGTTCAAAAATGATAAATTTTGTAGCATCATCCGAATAATAATCACCATTTAAAAACCTTTCATAACTAGATTCAAAATCCATTAATTTATGGGCCAATAACTCAATGTTGTCTAAAATATTATTTTGATTAAAGTTTTCAGTAATTAACTCATCTAATTTCAAACTATTGAACAATAAATGATTAAGTGAACAAAAAAGTGTATATAGATAGTTTTTACGATGGAAGTATTTTGTTTGATAAAATTTATTATCAAATAAAGTGTTTAAAACTTTGAAAATCATATCAATCTTTCCTTCTATATAATTTATTTCTTCAAATGTTGCATCATATTTTTTATAATAGTTATCAATAACTTTTGCATTATCTGTACCAATACCATCGATTATATGAATAACCAACAATGAAAAATATTCAACATCAGACATCCTAGATAATTCATGGTCTTTAAATGTTTTATTCTCAATAAAAAAATTCTTCCATTCAGCTGATTTACGATACATAAAAGCTTTGAATTCTCCCCAATATTTAGCATTTCTTAATTCTTGATTATTTAAAGCCATATTATTCGTGTTCAACCTAGCAAACATTTCATAAATTTTAGAATCTTCTTTTAATTTGATAATTTCTACAGCAAAATTGAACTGTAAAAATCTTTCTTGAAATTCTTCAGATAAATCTGTGTAGTATTTACCTCCATTTTCTTGATTATGAGAACTTAAAATAGGAAATCTATTTTCTACAAATTCAATAATTGTTCTAATTCTTTGTTGCCCATCAATAATTTCTCTTGTAGTAGTTCTTGTTTTAGTGTCAACTAACTGTCTTAAAAAAATTTGAGGTACAGGATACCCTTTTATAATACTATCTATTAAGTAAGATTTTGCATTATTGTTCCAAACAGAATTTCTTTGGTATTTTGGAGATATAGTTAATTCGTTATTATCATTCCAGTTTATGAAATCATTAACACTATATGCTTTTGTATCTTTTATTTCAGTCATTTTTTATTTTATTTAAATTATTTTATAATTTCTATCTTAACTTAACTCTTCCCTCAAAAAAATCATACTTATACCCAACAATCTCCCCAGTAATAATCAATTCAACCGCTCTATCAATCACATCAATTGGAGCGATAAACCATTCCTGTGGAGTATGACGTTTGCCCTTATCATCAAACACATCAATATTCAAACAAGCCTTACCGAAGAAGTTATGCAGCAGCTGTTCAAACTTTTGAGTATTCATATTGTAAGCCTGATAAACCGCAACAATATCAACAGGAGCCATTAAGTAAGTAGGTTCTTTTTCAGCGTTTTTCAAACGGTCTTCAACAGAAGTTGTAGAATAACCTATTTTGTATAAATGTTGAATTTCTCTTATTTCCTCTTTAGTCGATTTCGATTTCAGGATATAGATAAAACCTGCTTCCTCATCTTCCTCTGTAATAGTTCCGAAACTTTTTGCGAAATCTTCACTAAATGCGTCAATATGATTTGTAACCACTTTCCCATTCTCGTACAACGCTTTAGAAACAGAACGGAAAAGCATATTTGATTCAGTACCATTCTCAAAAATACATCGCGTTCGTCCGTCTTCTCGCACCCTCGTTCCGTCCTCTCGATAATGTTCCTTTCGAGAAAAATTAACCGATTCTAAATAGAAAAGAATACCATTGTTAATGTAATAGTTATTTGGTCTTAAATCTCCCATTTTGAAATCGATAAGCTTACGTTTTCCGTTTGCTAAATCCTTTTGAATTTCCTTTAGCTTATCTTCAAAATTATCAAAATCCTTACAAGGTTTTCGTCGTGCAACAAAGTCGGTCGCTTCTCTCTCCTTGTCCATTTCCTCCTTTGTCGGAACGTGTTTTAAATCAAATAGAGAAACATCATCATTAGAAAGTAATCCTAATAAATCATCATCCAAAATATCATCTAATGAATGAATTTCTTTCGGTAATTTATCAGCTGTCAATAAATTGAAACGGTCAAAATCTTTTAACATCTCAATCTTTTCTTCACTTGCTCTTATCCCTTTTAAACGTGCGTAAAGCGTTCGTTCCGAAATATCACTTGATTGTTCAGGTTCTTTGCTATTTGCTTCAAAGAAGCTATTTATTTCTTCGAATGAACTAACCAAACGTTCATCTGCATTTCTTGCAGGCGAACTACTCGGTTTTATTTGCAACAACCCTAATGGGTCATTACCAAATATTTCATCCAACATTTTATCTTTATCAAAAATCATATTCTATGAATTTTGCATTTTTTTACGTTTCTCTTCTTTCAACAAAATCAAAGCTTGCGCCATTCTAACTTCTAAAATATCATTTGCTGATAAATTAGGTTCACGTTTAGTCGATTTCACAAACTCATTGATTTTTGGCCATAGGATAAATGCTTCTTCCAACGTCATTTTGATTCTTGTAGCTTCAATTGTATCTTGAATAACTTTCAAAACTTTAGTTGTAACCGATTTCGATAAAATTTCAAACGCTTTTTGAAACGGATTGATTCTATCAATTAAATCAATGTGTAAATCATCAATGTTTACAAATTGGTCCGCCATTCGTATAAAGCGTTTATCTCCAACTTCTTTTATTTCGCCACCTTTTACAACAGAATCTACAACTACATATTGACGTACTTCTTCAATTTCTTCATCCGAAAGTTCAGGATATTTTATCTTGATGATTTTCGGAATCAAAACTTTATTAATTATTTCAGGGTCAACTGTTCCTGAAACTGTTTTTAAAACTGTTTCATCTTGTAAAATTGTCGCTTTTAAATCGTTTAAATCCGATTCAACTATATCTTTTACTCGCTTGGTACTCGGAGCTTTAAAACCTCTTACTTTAATCGTTCCTGCTTCTGATTTATCATCATCTCCTAATTTTGTTTTGAATTTAAAATTAGGTGCAAGTACTTGTTCCATTAACAATGAAGCTGTAATTGCTTTCAGCATATTATTGACAGAAAGTTTCACTTCCTTATCTGCTGCATCAGGTTGAGCAATTAGATTTGTAAATTGTGCGTGATTTTTATTGTTACTATCTCTTGTACAACGACCAATAATCTGAATAATTTCGGTTAATGAACCTCTATACCCAACTGTTAAAGCGTGTTCACAATAAGGCCAATCGAATCCCTCTTTTGCCATTCCTAAAGCGATAATCAAATCCATATCATCAATAGACTTGATTTCACGGAGGTAATTCACGATTTTATCTCTGTCTTTCGAATTGTCGTTTACCAAATCGGCAACTTTTAAGATTTTACCGTCGGTTTTACGTTTAACATTGATAACACCTGTATTTTCATCCACTGAAATTACATCTCCAATCGAATCTAAAATGGTATCAACTTCTCTATGTTTGTCTTTTGTAGATTCTCCCGAATTTACATTCGGAATATGGATAATTGTTTTCTTGTCTGTATCTAATATTTCATTGATAGCAGATGTGTATTTCCCTTGGTAGAAATGATATCCAATTCCTAATGATTTTAAGAAAGTATATCCATTTAATTGTTCGTAATAGTTGTAAGTAACTTTAGCAAATCGAGCTTCGTCAGTTGGTTTTAATACCGGAACGCTATCCCCTCTAAAATATGAACCAGTCATTGCAACAATGTGAGCGGTTGATTTATCCATTAATGAGCGTAACAATTCTCCTAAACGATTTTCACCGTCTGCAGAAACGTGATGAAATTCATCAATTGCAATAAGTGTTTTATTGAATTTTGAAGTGTCGATTTGTTCAAATGCAAAACGTAAAGTTGCGTGCGTACAAATCAAAATTTTCTCATCATTCTCCATAAACTTGATAAAAGCTTCCGTTTTACTTTTGCTTTCATCCATTCCAGGAGTACATAAATTGTACAAAGGATTTGGTTTCCAATCTGCAAAGAATCCTTGTTCAGACAATAATGTAGTACCAAACGAACCCCCAATTGATTTTTCTGGAACCGCTACAATTACTTTATCCAAACCTTGTTTCACTAATTTATCCAAGGCAATAAACATCAATGCTCTTGATTTTCCTGATGCGGGTGGCGCTTTCAATAAAAGATATTTTTCATCTCTAGCTTGGTACGCTTTTTCTTGCATTTCACGCATTCCAAAAGAATTCACTTTTGAGCTTTGTCCTGTTTGAGCGTATGTTACGTTAACTATATCTGGCATTTTATTTATTGTTTATTTTTTTATTTTCGGGTGCTAATAAATAAACTTAACACTGTTTATCAATTAGTTATACATTTTATTTGTCGTTTTATTTTTTGTTTATTTTTTTTTGAACAGAGAATAAGTCCTGTTTCGTTTCCCTCCTTCTGTTATAACAGAACCTAGTTCAACCATTCTATATATAGCTTTTTGAATATTTGCTTGTGGTATTTCAGAAAGTCGCTTTTGGATATCAGAAAGTTTACATTTACCATTATATTTTAAATCTTCAATAATTAAAGCATCTAATTTATAAGGTTCCAACGTTTTTAATGATGGTTTGATATCTAATTTTGCTTGTGAAAATAATTCAGGATTTAATAAATATTCAGTTCCTTTCTTAATACCGTCTGTGATAAGAATTTTATTGTCTATTAAAGAACCAACCCAAGTCTTCATTTTATCTTCTTGGCTCATTTGAAGTTTACTTGCAAGTTGTGTAGATAGAATTTTCTTTTCTGTTGCAACAATACCAAGAGTAATATATTCTTTTTGAGTTAATTGGTAGTGTTTGTCTATGTAATCTAAAATTGAAATAACTTCTTGGTCAATTGACCCCGAATAAACAGTTACTGAAACTTTTGTAAATTCACTCTCAATTACTGGTAAGGGTTTAGCATCACGAACTAATTTTTCAAAAACTAAATCATAACCTGAACCTTCTCCCTCCATTAATTTTAAATCACTTAATGTTTGAATAAGATGAGGATTACGTCTATGTCGTTCGTGTAGAATATTATCTTTTGTGATTCCAAGAGGTAAACTACCAGGATTAGTAATAACCATTCTATCAGGATAAACTTCAATAAATATATCTCCTGAAATAGTAAACTTCTTATGTGCAATTGCATTGATTAGTAATTCTCTAACAACTTCTTTCGGATATTGTCTTATAGATTTTCTAAATAACCCATCTGGCATTTCAGTACTGTAAGTTAATTCTACAGCTTCTTTTTCTATATCTTGAAGTAATTCTTTCGGGTTATGTAAATGGAAATGCCATTCTTTTTTACGAATTTTTTCTTCCCTATCATTATACACAATATATTGAAGAGTAATAGGATAGCTTAAACGTGCTCTTTGTGCAGGCGAACCTAACCATAAAACTCCCAAATTTGTTAAAATATTTTCAGGACTTAATAGTTGATAAAATTGGAGTATTTCAATATCTTCTTTGTTTTTAATGAAATCTGAAACTTTATCTGATTTACGAATATCACTTACAAAATTAATTACATTTTGATTTTCAACTTGAGATAAAATAATTTTTTGAGGGGAAATTATCTCCCATTGAAAAGCTGTTTTTTCAGCAGCTAAATTTGTCAATTCAGAGCTATCAACTGGATAGCAATTGTCGGATATTCGAATAAATACTTTTCCTGATGAAGTAGTAGCTATTGTTCGTGTACTTGGTAAAATTCTGATAATAAAAAATTCGCTTCCATTATCGTGAGTAATTATTTCAGGATTTACTAAACCAACACCGTCAGTTAAACTTCGTAGTTTTTTAAAGACGTCGTTCATATCCTCAATTTTCACTATTTGACCAATTGGAGGTTCACTTTCCTTATCTTCAATTCCAATTATCAATTCGCCACCTTGTGAATTAGCAAAACAAACACAAGTTTCTGCAAGTGATTTGATGTCAGCTTGTTTTCCAATTGCTTTACGAATACTTTTATAATCCTTGTTTTTATCTTCTACACTCATTTTTCACTCTTTATTTTCAAGAGGGACATCAATGTCCCTCTTGACTTTTATATTTTCAAATCAAATAGTAACCTATTGATTTTGTTTATTTTAATTTCATTTTCCGAATCCTAGTCAAATAAGAATCAGAAACTTTTACTCTTTTTATTTAATTCAAAAAACCTCGTTTACGACACTCATCAAATGTATCTAATAATATTTGATAAGGGTTTAATGTAATTATGTCGAAACCACTTTCGCTTTTGCCTTTCGACGCTTGTTGATAATTGACCTGTCCATACAAATTATCTTGTAATCCTTTGTAAAAAACAGTTACATCATATTTTTCTAAATAACAATTTACTTCAGTATTAGTGATATCAAAAAACGCTTTATCAGTAGGTAATAAAAATGGTAAAGAGAAAGAAATTAAATTATTAATATCAATTAAATTGTTGTACCTATAATTATTTTCAGATTTAAAGTTGCTATGATTAAACTTAATAGCTAATTCATCCAATTTTTCATATAAAACATCATAAGAACCAAAATAGTTTTTCAAAATATTAAATATCACTAGAATAGGTAAATTTTGAATATATTCTGATACATTGTGTTTTAATTGAACAATTTTATTCTCAATGTTAATAGAGGTACACTGAATAAGCATTCGTAAATTCAATACTTTTAAGTCAATTAACGAATGTAGAATTGATTTCATACAAGTAGAAAATCTACTATCACTTGATTCAAAATTATATATCGGTATTGAGTTATTAAATGATATTTTTTGAAGAAAATTATCTATTTTTTCTTTTACATAATTTCTATTATCAAAGTCATAAGGGCTTACGGAATAATACTTATCAATATATCCTGAAAAATCGACCTCCGAGCCATATCTATGGTGAAATATTTTTCGAATATTCTCAATGTCACAAACAAAAATCACTTTATCAAAACCAAATTTATTTGTGTTTGTTACTTCATCGTGATGAGCACTAAAAACATTAAATAATCTAAAGATGTGTTCAGGGTCTAATCTATCTAAATCATCAATAATTAAAACCTTTTTCAAAGGTTTTTCTACTTCTTTTGATTTTACACGTTTTAATAATTCTGAAATCAGTTGAGAGTTAGAATCAAATTCTTTTATGTTTCCTGGGCTATTTTCAATTGATTGAAGATAATCTACTATTAATTGTTTTTCATCAATTTTAGTTTCTTTATCGTAATCTTTAAAATCATCATAAGCATTGTTCAATTCTTTTATGAAATTAATAACAGGAGTTCCAATTTTCCCACTTAATTCCAAAATAGAATACAATAATGGTTTAAATTTCATCCTATTCAGAACAAACATTTGAGCCTTTAAAAATTTACTAAAATCTTCTTTTTTAAGTTTTAGAATTTCTTCTTTTTCATTAAATAAATGAAAAAGAATATCATACTTAATCAATTCAAAAACATCTTCATTCGAAGCAACCGAATAATGAACTGGATAAATTTTCACAGCGTAATAATCGGTTTTATTTATGTCAGTAAATTCTTTCAAAAAGGTTGATTTCCCAGTCCCAAATGGTCCAGAAAAAAGAATGCGGTTATTGTTGTCAATATTAAGATGACTCTTAAAGTCGCCTAATATTTGATTCGTTTCTATTTTGATTTCAGTAGTTGACATATTATTTCTTTTTCCCTTTTTTCTCTTTAGTAAACAACGTATTTTGTTCTTGCTCTTCAGTAACCATCTGCTCATACAACTTAAACAAATACTCCAAACGTTCTTCATCACTTTCAAATGGTTTACTTCTATAACAACGTTCAACCGCTAAATCATTTTGTCTATGAGCTTCACGCAAACCTTCAGGCATTTTTTCAGGGTCGTACAATTGTGCTAAAGTCAATTCTGAATGATTTTCACGTTCTTCCAAAATACGAAAAGCACATTGTTCTAATTCTTGTTTTTGAGAATCGGATATTTTTGGGAATGGAAATGTGTTATATCCTAGTAAAGCAGAATATCTAATACGAGTTTCTAAACTACCACAAACTAATATAATCCAAATTTTATGTATTTTAGAAATAATTAATGAAAAAATCCATAAATCATCTATATATATAGCTTGTGCTGAATTTGTAATTACTAATTCTTTTCCAAGCCCAATTGGTAAATAATTTCTTTTTTCTGAAGACGTTGATGGAATAATAATAGCCTGTGAATCAATGAACCTATCCTCACTAAATCTATGAGCTTTTAAAGCATCTTTTTTTGTTGCATCTTTCTTACTAGCCAATCTAAATTCTCTAACTTTTCCAATTCGTTCATTGATAAAATTAATATTAAGAGCAGAATTTAGGTCTTTATCTTCAATCCATAGACACCATCTTTCAGAACCCGAAATTAATTCTTGTGCACCAATTAATTTTTTAATGAATTTATTAGAATCAAGGTGATTTTTTAAAAGATAATCTTTTTCTTCCTTATTTAAAATTAAAAAACCTCCATCAACGGGTCCACTTCCTCTTATAATAGGTGGAAGTTTTGATAAACTCCCATTTCTTTTTTGAATAATAAAATCATCACTTTCAATTAAATAAGAATTGATTTTATTTGTTGTTTTTTTTTGTAAATTATCATAAATAATTTTTGGTCTCGATGAAATATTTCGCAGTCCGATAATTACAACAGTTACACCAGCATTTGATTTTGCATTATTCTGCCATTTAAAAGATTTATATGTAAATCCAATTTCAATGTTTAATAGTAGAATATTTGGCCATAAAGAAGAAACTTGTTCACCTTGACAAATTGAATTTGTACTTACAAATGCACATTTTGAATTAATAGATTTTATATATAAAGCACTCTTATAAAACCAATTAGCGATGTAGTCTAAATTTTTATAATCTTTAATATTTCGAAAAACAATTGCTTGGTCATTTTTTTGTTCTTTATTTTGAAGACTATACCCCAAATAAGGCGGATTTCCCAAAATATAAATCTCATCTCCCTGATTCTTCGGACAAACAACTTCCCAATCCAAACGACAAGCATTTCCTTGAACTATATTCCCCGTTTCCTCTAAAGGTAAAGCAGGTTTAGTTCTTCCAAATGCTTTGAAAAACGCTTGGTTCATTTGATGTTCTGCCAACCACAAAGACAGAATTGCTACTTCGTGCGCAAAATCATCTAATTCAATTCCATAAAAATGGTTTAAGGATATTCCAGAATATTGATGTGAGTAAGTACCGTTAATGTTATCAATCTCTTTGAAAATTTTCATTTCCAATTTTCTTAATTCTTTGTAAGAAATTATCAAGAAATTACCACTTCCACAAGCAGGGTCAAAGATTTTAATATTCCAAATACGTTTTAGTAAGTCGTTTAATTTTTTTATGTTGTCTTTAGATTCCTCAAATATTTCGTTTAATTCATTAAGGAATAAAGGTTCAATCAATTTCATAATGTTAGGTACACTTGTATAGTGCATACCCATACCGCCACGATGTTCAGGTGTTACCACCGCTTGAATCATCGAACCAAAAATATCAGGATTGATTAAAGACCATTCTAATTGTCCGCTTTCAATAACCATTTGTCTACTTCTAGCAGTAAACAAAGGTGCATTATGTGAATTACGAAACAAACCACCATTTACATAATCAAAAGTAGAAAGGTAAGTTGGTAAATTCGTCCTGCTTTTATGAGGTGTATTCATTACCTCAAAAAGATGGTCTAAATAGTCGTGTAAATCACTTCCATCTTGTTGCGTATGACTACTAATAGAATTTGTAAACTGTCCTTTTTCGAATATCCCTGTATCTTCCGCAAAAAAGCAAAACAACAAACGCGATAAGAAAACATTTAGATTATGTACTTCTTCAATCGTATCAACTACATTATCTTTTTTGATTTCATCGTATAGCTTCGCCATACGTTCTGCAGCTTTAACATCCGCAGGATTCTCAAATTGATTTTGTGCTTTCTCCATTCCTGCAAGCGGTAAGAAGAATGAAAAATGCTTTGGAATTTCAATAAAAGGAATATCCAAAGAATCATTTGTCTTTTTATCCCAAGCAAGAAGTGTAGTAAAATCAGTAATGATGATAAAACGAGGCTCGTGTTTTAAAACAACCTCATTCTTTTTGATTTCATCAATGAAAACGTGTAAATCTTGATGAAGCACCTCTTTGAAAAACAACTTCTTTTTCCAACTAATCTCCCCTTCAATTTTCGATAAATTCAAAGTTCCAATTTGCAACTTTTTAATCGTAGCATTCGGAGTTCCAAATGCTAATAAAAAATCATAAATAAAGTTCTCTTTCGTGAAATTTTCAAAAATAGACTGTACGTTAGATTCAATTTGTGTAATATTCATCAAGAATGGTGTTAATTTGTATCAAATGTAATTAGAATAAATTTCTTTTCTTCAATTTTAAATTATCTAATTTTACTAAAATTTCAACTTTTCACTATTAAAATGAAAGACATCTTTTTAGAATACAAAAATCAAAGGGAAGTATTGTTTGTTTTTGGGGCAGGAGCATCAATTGCAGATGGTTGTGTACTCCAATATCAAATACTTCCAAAGTTATTTTCAATCGACTATTCAAAAGTAAAACCATTAGAAAATCTCAAAAAATTCATATCTCAAAACTTTGAAATATGCGACGGAGAATATCCAAATTTAGAATCTGTATTTGGTTTTATGGATTATTTCATAAACAAAAGAGAATCATTAAATAAAATTCATAACTATTTTGAAATATTAAGTTTAAAAGAAGTACTTATTAGATTTATTCATCAAGTAATTAGTAATGAAAATGAATCTAAAGGAATATATAAGAAGTTCTGGAAGAAAATCTCTAAAACTGAAATGAATATATCAATAATTACAATGAATTATGACACTTTACTTGATGAATCATTTGATTTTTTATTCCCAGAAACTGCATTAATTGATTATTGTATTAATTTTTTAAACTATGAAAAAGGGGATAAAATTGACCCATTTAATTGGTGGTCTGATGTCCGTAAACCTTTTTCAACTGAATGGTTGAATAAGGAAATAAGCCCAAGTCCTATAAAAATATTAAAAATTCACGGTTCAATAAATTGGAAATATTGTAATTGTTGTAATCAAGTTTTATTAACTCCTTGGGACACTAAAATTGACCTTAAGAAACAGAATTTTATCGTAGCTAAACGAACAACTTTAAGTTTATTAAATAAAACTAAAGAAGTGTTGACTTGTCCTGTAGATGATAATATTTTCGATACTTTTATAATTCCGCCATCTCATTTAAAACAATTAAATCATCCTGTTATATCAAAATTATTTGATGAAGCATCTTATGAAATAAGAAATACTAAAAAAATTGTTTTTATAGGTTATTCATTTCCAGAAGCTGATGTTCATATTAAAGCATTATTCAAAAAGAATCTTCAAAAAAACACTGTAATTGAAGTAATAGACCCTTTTTTAGATGAAAAAAAGATGAAAAACTATACAAGTTTGAATAGCAACGTTCAATTTAGAAAAATCACTTTTGAAGAATATATTGACAATTTATTATAAGAAAAAAGCGATAGAACGGGCGTTCTATCGCTTTTTAAA
Organism: Flavobacteriales bacterium; assembly: GCA_947375085.1. The sequence goes on along the minus strand of CANCEQ010000057.1, from coordinate 3,114 downwards.
TCAACCTAACCTAACCACCTAAATCGAGACAAATATATAGAAGTATTTTTCAATTCCAAAACTATTTTTTCTTTTTAACATTTTTCCAATTCCAATTATTCAACAAAACCAAACTTTCCAATTTTATCTCCAAAGTATCTTCCAATAATGGAAAGAAATCAATACCGGTCATCTCCTCTACTCTACCCACAGAAACAACAAAATTTTGTAATGAATTTTTAGAACTTTCATTTTGCATTACAAATCCAATCATTTTTTCTTTCCCTTTGTGATTGTCTAAAATAACTTTGTAATATAAATTAGGCACCGCAACTCGATGAATTCCAATAACTGTCATTGAATCCGAAAATATTGGACCAACGACAATGTATAAAGAATCATATTCAATAGCCCAATTGCGAGTTTGTTCCTCTAACTGTTTCCAAATACCACGATTGAAACTAGGTATTTGAGGAGACATATTCGAATAATAAAAAGATTCAGCCATTGTGTTTTTAGAAAACCCCATATCTGCTGCAGGTGCTAGATGTCCACGGTCATATCCTGATTTCTCATAATCTTTTTCATTATCAGTTCCTTTTATCAAAGGGTCTGAAACAAACCTGTTTTCTCTCTTGTAAATCGAATTTGTTTCATTTCGAGTTAGGCAATACCCCACCCAATTCGCTTGTCTAAATTTTTGATTGTATGCAACTGAATAACCAGTGTGATATACAATTGAATCTTTTGAATTCAAAATTGGAATTTCCATCTGTACAGAGGTTTGTCCAAACAAACTTGAAATGGATAAAAGAGCAGTAAAAAGCAATTGAATTTTCATATTGTAAAATTTGATTGAATCAAAAATAGAGAAACAAATAACATCAAAAGAAGATTAATAATACTTGTAATTATTTGAATTAATTTAGATGAAATAAAAATCAAATTATCACTTCGATTAACAAATAAAGGAAAGGTTATATGGTGTTCCGCTTTTTCGTCCTTTTACAAAAATAGCTTATCTGCAAGGGTATATAAACACTCCTAACGTCGTGCCCTTGCACATATCTTTCCAAGGCTATTCGTCGGAACTCCTCATTTACGCCTTTCCATTAGCTATTTTTGTAACGTCCTCATACATCGTCACTCGCAACTACTTCATCCCCCTTAAAATCCCCTCAAAGGTAGCCACCCCAAAAGTGGCTGTTCTAAATTGTTAAGGGGTCTGCCGTTGCTTGAGTTAGGCTCGCCTGCATAATCGGTCAGGCTTCAGGTTTGTCACATTTTTTGAAAAGATTTAGTCAGTAGGCACTTGCTTCTTTCTCTCGTCCCTCATTCAATCAGCAAAAGCCTTTTAAGTTATCGCTCCGATTTAAGTTTATCATTAGTTACAAGAGTGCTCTTTCATTTCACTCCACCCGAAGAAAAATCGGGCTACATTCCATTACATCACACACTTGCTTTAAATATCGCTTCGAGGTTTCAAAAAATCCGCCAAACCTTCGTGCATACTGCATAGGTCATTCCCATCCTCCTTGGGTCGGCTTCTCCATTCCCACCTTCCCTCAACTCGCAGTCGGCTCGCGCCACGTTCCATAAATGCGTTTTTAAAGCTGATTATAGTTTCAGTAAATCAACTATTTACCATTTCTATTCGGTTATTAAAAACGCATATATTCCACTCGGTTCACACTTTGAAATTTACATTTTTATTTCCGTTCACATTTATCGATAAAATATCGCTTCGATTTCAGTTTATAGTTAAAGATTGAAATCTCACTTCGATTGAAAAAGTTTATACCAAGTTGCCACTTGTGCTTTTGTTTCGTTCCTCTACACAAAATCACAAAAGGCATTCAATTTTTACCTTCGACTTACATTCATACCAACAAGAGTATGGCAATTTTCCGTTAAAAACTACAAATTACCAAACCCTTGTCAAATATCGTTTTAGCTTCCATTAAAAGATTAAATTTTCGCTCCGATTCAGAAAAAGTTCTTGCTCCGATTAAATTTCTCGGTGGACTAACATTCACACTTCGGGTATCAAAAATAAAAAATGAATGCAAAGAAAGGGTGTTCACTCATTCCGTCAAGTTCAAGCCCTCCGGGTTTTGACAAAATAATCTCCACCCCTTAATCACTTCGACTATTATTTCACTCAAAAGTTCAAATTCTAACTGCTTTTTCATTTCTCGAATGGGGTAGTATTTTTTTGTCAAAAATCTTGTCTTCCATTCGCAAACACCCAAAAATAAAGGCATTCTTTTTTCTTTTTTTTCGGTTTTTTCTCTTTTTCTTCAAAAATGATTGGGCGGAGCGAAGCGACAAAAGGACATAATTTTTAAACAGATAAATATGTATCGTCGAACAAATCCAGCAGTAATTAAAGCCATTTTATTAAGGCTTACTAAATCAGAGTTATTAAATGAAATTGAAGTCATTAAATCAAAGATTATAGAATCAGAAGCAGGGAATAAAAGAACCATGTTAATGAAATTATATGTTTTCGCAAAGGATAATTTTCCAAATGCTAAAACAACTAGTTACAAACTTTAATCTGTGAATTATGTTACAATTTCAATTAACGACATACAATCCAGATAAAGAGTATTCTGGATTGTATATTTTCATTTTAAACAAAGGATTAAACAGTGGAAAACCTTTAAAAACTCCGTGTCCAAATTGTTTTGTTTGTAAATTGAAAAATGAAGAAGAAAGAGAACAAATTTATTGGCTGCTTTTTGGTTTATGGCAAGGGAAAGCATTTTATACAAGTTTGCTTGGTTCAGTAATCCCATACATCAGAAAAAATGATTTAAAAGACATCATTCAAAATGGAATTGATAAACTAAATCTCAATCCTGAAAAAGTAAAAAAGAATATTTCAGCAGTTGCAAAAATTGAAGAACAAAGAATCAATATTCTAAAACAATTGGATTTGATGAAGCAATTGAAAATGGCTTTGATGTTTGAGGTATTGAAGTGAAAAATGTAATTAATAAATAAATATATATGAGTTATGATGTAGAATTCCATAAGAATGTGGAAAGTATTAAAACAGGTTTCGAAGATTATGAAAAAGCAGAAGAGTTAGGCTTATTCATTAATTCAGACCTAAATATTACGTTTAAT
>CANCEQ010000056.1 GCA_947375085.1 Flavobacteriales bacterium | reverse complement strand
TCAGTGAACGTTCAACGTTACAAAGGTCTTGGGGAGATGAATGCTGAACAACTTTGGGATACTACAATGAATCCTGAATTCAGAACACTTCGTCAAGTTACTATTGAAAATGCGGCTGAATGTGATCAAATATTCTCAATGTTAATGGGGGACGATGTTCCACCAAGACGTGAGTTTATTGAGAAAAATGCAAAATATGCAAATATTGATTTATAATATTTGTTTGAAATAAATTTTAAAAACGTCCATTGAAAAATGGGCGTTTTTTTTATTTTTATTCGTGGGGTTTTCGTTGAAACACCAAATATCCAAAATGAATCCCAAATTATAACCGGTTAAAAATTATACAATGAATCCATTATTATACAACGATTGCAAAGAAATTGAAATTGTCTATGAGGACGATTATTGTATCGTTGTGAATAAACCTAATAATTTGTTGGTGCATCATTCTTATTTCTCCAGAAATATAGAAGAAGATTCATTGGTTCAATTGTTGAAATTACAAGGATATGAAACACCAATTCCGGTACATCGTTTAGATCGTAAAACGTCTGGACTTTTATTATTAGCAAAAGGTAATGAATATGTAAAACCGTTTCAAGAATTATTCGAATCTCAAGATATTGCAAAAAAATACATTGCATTAGTTCGAGGATTTATAGAAGGTGAGGGAGTAATTGATTCACCAGTAAAAAATGATAGAGGAAATTACAAAGAAGCATTGACTCATTACAAAGGATTAAATTCGATGGAATTGGCTATACCGGTAGATCCTTATGCAACAGCACGTTATAGTTATGTTGAATTTGAACCAAAAACGGGTAGAATGCATCAATTAAGGATTCACGCAAATAAAATAAGTCACCCGATTATAGGAGATCATAAATACGGAAATCGACACCATAATCAACTGTTTGAGGAGAAGTTTGAATTGCCAAATCTATTTTTACATGCTTTTCAATTGATTTTCAAACATCCTTTTTTAGAAAAAGAAGTGAGTATAGTAGGAGAGAAGCCTTTGTTTTGGAGAGAGTTTGAAGATATTAGTTGGAATTATTTACTAAATCATCATCAAGAGTGATATAATAAAGTCCCTCGTCTTCTTTATCTTCTATTTGTTCAAGTCCTAATTCAAGACATTCCCAATTTGAATCATTTAATTTATTAAGTGTGTGAACAAAATCATATGCTTTGTTTGAGAAAGTACCAGTGAAAAGTGGTTCGAAATCGGCCCATGCACTTGCATTTGGATTTTCTTCATCTCTATAATAAAGTGACACAGTTGGAATTCTATCTCCATTTTTTAATGGGACAGCTTTAAATAAGTCAAGTCTGACTGTGTGTATTTTAATGACGGGTGTCGGAATATCTCCATATGAAGTTAAATTCGTAAAAGTGGCAATAATTCCCTTCTCTTTGTTAATGATAATACTTGAATTTAAACAGCCATAATCGAGATGTTCTTTAGTAGAAATCCAATTGTTTACTATTTCGTTGTTTTTAAATAGTTTATGAAGTAATTTATATGGAATTTTAAGTAATTGACTGTAAATAATTTTTTGAATTCCTTTGATTTCAATGTAGTTGAGAAAAAGATTTTGACTTATATTAATTTTGGCTCGAATTGAAGCCGATGTTGTATTATCAAGAGTTAGAGAGTCGTGAATTTGAGGAGGGGGCTGATTGAAATACTCGAATAAATTAGGACATATCTTTTGAAGCGAAGCATCATTTTCTTCTTCCCAATTAAATTCTATTTCAGGTCGATTATTATGTTTATAAAAATCATCATTGATATAATCATGAATCTCAAGCTCGGTTTTGTTTTCAAAAACAGTATTAGGAACATAGTCAAGATCTTCAAATTCATAAATTTCAATATCAGAAGATACTTCATCAATTAATTTATCTGGATTTTTTACTGCTTCATAATAAGTTTTTTCACCTCTACTTATTAACCATGATCTAAAATAATCGAATGTATCATCAGAACATCCTTCATTCATTAGATAGGCGGCACACCAAAGTTCTGAAGTGTAGGATTTATTTAAAAGTAGATCAAAACAAAGTTTAAAACCAATAATGTCTGAAATTGAAAGCTTTTCTAATTCGTTGGTTATAACTTCAAGTTGTTCTTCTTGATTAGTTGAATTCTTTAAAGATTTGTGAATAATTTCCCAAAAAGTAGATTCAGATAATGGAGTAGAAGTTGGTTCGATAGTTAAATTCATAGTTGTTATATTTTTTTGATTGAAAGTTTTAAATGTTTTCTTCCTTCAAATAATTTTTAATCACTCGATGCCCCACATAAATTAAAGGAGTTAAAGCGATTGCGATTAAAAGTTTAGCTGCATATCCCGAACTACTCATATTCAGATACTGTTCAAGATTTACTTTTCCAGGAAGGTAGAAAGCAATTCCTCCGACAATAAACGTGTCAATTAATTGAGAAATTAAAGTGGATCCTGTAGCTCTTAACCAAATGTGATTGTCTCCAGTATGTTTTTTGAATTTATGAAATACAGCAACATCTAAAAGTTGTGAAATGATAAATGCGACCAAGCTACCAATGATAATCCACATTCCTTGTCCGAAAACAATATTGAAATTTTTATCATTTACAGGGGAGATAGAGGAAGCCGGGACATTCATTCCTGTATATAAAATGATAAACGCATAACTAATAAGTCCAGCTGTAAGTAATGTTAATTTACGAACTCCTGATTTTCCGAAATATTCGTTGATTAAATCGGTTGTTAAGAAGACGATTGGCCAAGGTAAAATACCAATGCTTAAAGTGAATCCAGCGATTTGAATTAACTTACCTCCAATTAATTCAGCAACGACTGCATTGGTGATGAAAATTCCGGCTAGAACAATAAAAACGATATTTTTTCTTGATTGAAACATAGGTATTTAATTCAATGAATACTGAACTTCAAATATATGGATTGTTTTGTTTTTAAACTAGAAAGAGATTTTACAAATAAGTGTTTAGAGTACATACAATGTAGTCACAATCCTTCCTTTTCCATTTTTTAATTCAAAAGAGAGAATTTCTTTTTCTTCTTTTACTTTTAGATTAAAAGGTGGAGCTATAAGATTAACTCCGCTTTGTTTCTTCATTCTGATACCTTGACCCGAGATAATGTCTTTATTCTGTTCGAAATCTCCAATTGGAAGGTGTTCTGTAATAAGTATGTACTTGAAATTAGAGAGTTTATTTACAGTCGTTTGAATTTCAGTATTTGATAAATGTTGTAATACTTGACGGATAATAGCGCAGTCTCCTTTTGGAAGTTCGTCTTCAGCTATATTCAAGCATTGAAATTCTAAATTTTCTGCTTTAAATTTTTCTTTATTGAACTCTATTAAATCTTCAACAATATCAATCGCGAAGTATTTTTCAGTCAAAGGGAATAATTCTTTTCCGATATTAAAATCGCCACAACCTAAATCACAAACGATTAAAGGTTTTTCAAACGATTTTAATAATGAAGTTACTTTCTCAATATAAGGGCTTATAATTTCAGGTAGGTGAGAGCCTTCACCAGAATAAAAGGCTGAAGAATTACTTCCCCATAATTTCAATTTATATACTTGATCCATTGCGTCTTTGGTTGGCCAAGGTTGTTTTTTGAGAATGGTCATTGCTGAATTTTACGTCTTTCTTTTCTTCTTCTTAGCAGCAGGGAACAAGATGTTATTTAAAATCAAACGATACCCAGGGGAATTTGGGTGTAAGTTTAAGTCGGTGTGTGGATCTCCAACACGGTGTTCGAAATCTTCTGGATCGTGACCGCCATAAAATGTCCAAGTTCCTTGTCCTAATTCTCCGTGGATGTATCTAGCAGTTCCTAATGCTTTGTTTTCTCCTAAAATTAATACGTTTGGTTTGATGAGGTCTTTTTTGAAATCAGTTGTTTGTCCCATAAAACCATCAATAACATCTGTATGATTTTGAGTTAACATGGTAGGTACAACATCCCATTTAGCAGAGAATTCAAATAAAGTAAATTTATCACTGCTTTCATTTCGAGTATGTAAACGAGTGCCGTCTATGTTGGAATATTCATATTCCATCGGATTTCTTTCTAAAACAAAATCCTTAAAAGCAAAAGTATTGTTGTAATCTAATTTGGATTGACAATTTGGATCGGCGCCGTCTCCGTCAAAAATAGCATCGCAAATGTCTGTATTTTTCGCTGCAAGTGCAATGTCAAAACTATCTGTTCCAGAGCACATTGTGAAAAGGAATCCTCCTCCGATAACAAAGTTTTGAAGATTGGTAGCGACGGCCAATTTCATTTGAGAAACCTTGTTAAATCCTAAGCTTTTGGCATCTGCTTCTAATCCAGCTACTTGTTCTTTGTACCAAGGGTAATTATGGAAAGCGGCATAGAATTTACCATATTGACCAGTAAAATCTTCGTGGTGTAAGTGAAGCCAATCGTATTTTGGAAGCGACCCCATAATAATGGCTGAATCGTAGATTTTGTCGTAAGGTATTTCAGCATATTCTAATACCATTGTTACAGCATCATCCCACGGTTGTTTTCCTTTTGGAGTATATACTGCAATTTTTGGAGCTTTTTCTAATTGAACCACTTCCATATTGGTTTCAGGATTTCCAATTTGATTCTTAATCGAATTGACTTGTCCGTCAGCTAATATTTCGTATTTAACACCTCTTAAAATTAATTCTTCTTCTGCACTTTTTAGATGAGGTATTAAAAATGAACCACCTCTATAGTTTAAAAGCCATTCAATCACTACTTCATTTTCAAGTAACCAAAACGCTACACCATAAGATTTTAGGTGATTTGTTTGAGTGTCGTCCATTGGGACAAGTATCTGTGTTGCATTAAGTCTGTTAAAACTGATAATGCAAATCAATAGGAGAATTATTTTCTTGATCATCTTTGTTTAGTTAACAGTTGAATTTAGCAAATACCTTTCCAGAATTAGAATGGAACTTTACCATCACTATGGTCAAAGTCCGTATCTAATTTATCAAATGAATTCATTTTACTTTGAAGTGTAATCGTTCCTGAATTTCCTTGATTGTCAAAACTTGTATTGGTATTCATACTTGATGCGATAGTATGAATAGGTAAAGCTTCTTCTGAATAATTATCGATATTGTCGAAACGAGCATATTTACCTATAAAGCGAAGTCGAACGTTTTTTAAATCACCATTTCTGTGTTTAGCGATCATGATTTCACCAACACCTTCGTTTGAATTTCCGTCTTCATCTTGCATAAATCCATAATATTCAGGACGGTAAATGAAAGAAACGATATCGGCATCCTGCTCAATCGCTCCAGACTCACGAAGATCTGAAAGTTGTGGACGTTTATCACCTCCACGTTGTTCAACAGAACGACTTAACTGAGAAAGAGCAATTACTGGAACGTTTAATTCTTTTGCTATCTCTTTGATAGAACGAGAGATACTTGAAATTTCTTGCTCTCTGTTTCCGCTTCCTTTAGCACCTCCAGCAGTCATCAATTGCAAATAATCGATAATGACAATTTGAATATCGTGTTGCATTTTCAAACGACGACATTTTGCACGTAAATCGAAGATTGAAATCCCTGGTGTGTCATCAATATAAATTGGAGCAGTCGCTAATTTTGTAATTCTAGAATGTAATTGTTGAAATTCATCATCTCTTAAATCCCCTTTTCTTAATTTACCAGCATCAATTCTAGCTTCACTCGCAATCAAACGTTTTACTAACTGAACTGATGACATCTCAAGAGAGAATAAAGCAACTCCCATTCCGTGATCTACAGCTGTGTTACGAGCCATAGAAAGTACGAAAGCTGTTTTACCCATCGCTGGACGAGCGGCAATTACAATCATATCAGAACGTTGCCATCCTGCAGTAACTTTATCTAAATCAAAGAAGCCTGTAGGGACTCCTGAAATACCATCTGTATTTTGAGAAGCACGTTCTATTTCTTCAATTGCTTGTCTAACAACGTTTTGCATAGAGTCAGCATTTTTACCCATATTGTTTTCAGCAATATTGAATAAATCACCTTCCGCTTTATTTAATACATCGAAAACATCAGAAGTATCGTCATAAGCATCACGAATTACTTCACCACTCATTCGAATAAGTTCTCTTTTAATGTGTTTTTCAGCTATAATTCTTGCGTGAAATTCAACGTGTGCTGAAGAAGCAACTCTACTTGTTAATTGAGAAATATAAGCAGCGCCTCCAGCTCCTTCTAATTCGCCATTCTGACGAAGTTTATTAGAAACAGTTAAAAGGTCGATAGGACTAGAACTACCGAATAATTCTCTGATAGCACCATAAATGAATTGATGTTTAGGGTCATAGAAACTGCTAGGTGTAAGCATATCGATTACATCAGTTACAGCATTTTTCTCTAACATCATTGCGCCTAAAACAGCTTGTTCAATGTCTACCGCTTGTGGTGGCACTTTACCAAGTTCGTTTGCTAATAAGTTCGGGGTTTTAGTTCGAACAGCAGGTTTACGAGTGTTTTCAGTTCTTTCATTCTCCATAGTTACAAAGATACGGAATTTTAAGTATTCATTTTGCTTAAAATTTTCAACAATTTTTTAGATAGATTCTTAGTACTTTTGAGTAGTTGAATTCAATGTGAAAAAATGAATTCAAATCTAATTTTTTTATAGAAGTTAAAATGAAAAGAGAAATAGTAGAAACAGAGGATGGATCGAAAACAATTCGTATCGTTGATTTAGATGAAAATTACCATTCTTCCCACGGAGCTTTACAAGAAGCTTTGCATGTTTTTATAAAAAATGGCTTATTAGAGTTTAAAGATAAATCGCAAATTTCAATCTTTGAAATGGGGTTTGGAACAGGTTTAAATGCTTTTTTATCAGCAATTAAAGCAAAAGAACTTAAATTAAAGATTGAATATAGTGGGGTAGAAGCTTATCCTGTTTCTGAATCTGAAATTAACGCATTAGGTTATGCTCAAATAATGGGTGAGTCAAATGTGGAATTATATGAAAAAATGCATGCTTCTTCTTGGGAGGAAATGCATGAAATCTCACCATTTTTCGATTTGAAAAAGATTAAAAATGAACTTCAGTCATTGGAATTAGAAAAGGAAGCTTTTGATATAATTTATTACGATGCATTTGGGCCTAGAGCGCAAGATGAAATGTGGTCGGTCGATTTATTTCAAAAAATGTGTGACTCATTAAAAGTAGGGGGCTTTTTAGTTACCTATTGTGCGAAAGGTCAGGTGAAACGAAATATGAAAGAAGTAGGTTTTACCATAGAGCCATTACCTGGACCTCCTGGAAAAAGGGAGATGACGAGAGCTTGGAAAAAATAGAAGCAAAAAAAAACGCTTTTCATATTGAAAAGCGTTTTTTAATTTATCTAATTTAATATTAGAAAATCTCGTTTGCAGAAAAGTGAAATTCACCTTCTCTAGCTGCACTTTCGTCAGAATCAGAACCGTGAACAGCATTTTTTCCTTTGCTTTCAGCATATAACTTACGGATAGTTCCTTCAGCAGCTTCAGCAGGATCAGTTGAACCAATTAATGTTCTGAAATCAGCAACAGCATTGTCTTTCTCAAGAATAGCAGCAATGATTGGACCAGAGATCATATACTCAACTAATTCACCATAGAATGGTCTTTCTGCGTGCTCAATATAGAATTTTTTAGCTTGATCTTCAGTTAATTGAGTGAATTTCAAAGCTTTGATTTTGAATCCTTTGCTTATGATTAAGTCAATAATTTTACCAGCATTTCCGCTTTCGATAGCGTCTGGTTTCAACATTGTGAATGTTCTGTTTGTTGCCATTTTGTTTCTTTTTACTTTAATTGAAATGCGAATATAACTATTTTTTAACAAACTGTTTGAGGTTAAAGTTAAGTTTAGGTTAAAATTGAGATTAAGGTGGAGGTTTTCAATCTCAACTTCAAACTTAATCTGTTTTTTTTTAGCCTTGTCTAAAAATATTTTAGTATATTCGTGAAAAAAGAATAATATGTTATCACAAAGCGAAGAGAATTATTTAAAGGCTATATATTCTTTATCAGAGTTTCAAGGAGAAGCAGTTTCAACCAATTTGTTGGCGGATAAAATGTCGACAAAGCCATCTTCAGTAACAGATATGGTGAAGAAATTATCTGAAAAAGAGTTGATTTCGTATCAAAAATACCAAGGGTGTGAATTGACTGTTTTAGGTAAAAAAAATGCGCTTCAAATTATTCGTAAACATCGTTTGTGGGAAGTGTTTTTAGTGAATAAATTGAATTTTGGTTGGGACGAAGTACATGAAATTGCTGAACAACTAGAGCATATTCAATCTTCGAAATTAACAGATCATTTAGAGGAATATTTGGGGTTTCCTAAAGTTGATCCACACGGTGATCCAATTCCAGATAAAAATGGTGTTTTTGAAAAAGTGAAAAAGAGTGTTGCTTTATCTGAAATGAAAGAAAAAAGCAAAGGGATTGTTATGGGTGTAGAAGATGGTTCTTCTGACTTTTTTCAATTTTTGAATCGCTACGAAATTGGATTGGGAACTGAAATTTCAATCATAGAGAAATTTAGTTTTGATTCGTCTGTTTTGGTGAAAATTAATGGGAAGGAAGTGAGTTTTTCTTCGCTAGTATCAAATAAAATATTCTTGCAAAATATCGTTTAAAGATGTATTTTTTTAAATCTTCGTTTCTTGTTTTAATTTCTTTAATCCTCTTATTTCAAGGATGTAAATGGAAAGCTTCTTCTGTTGGTGATCCGAAGTTAATTGTTTGTACTACAACGATTATAGGTGATGCTGTTAAATTATTAGTAAAAGATAAATTTACTGTTAAAACATTAATGGGGGCTGGTGTAGATCCACATATGTATGAGGCAAAACCTTCGGATGTTCGAGCGCTTGGAAATGCTAGAGTCATTGTTTACAATGGCCTGCATTTAGAAGGAAAAATGTCGGATCTTTTTGAACGCATGAGTGATGAAAAAGAGATTGTTTCTTTTTCAAATGGGATGACAAAAAAGAAATTAATCAAAGTGAATTCACATACACACGATCCTCACGTTTGGTTTGATCCTTTGCTTTGGTTGCAGGGAGTGAAAGAGGCGGCGAATAAATTAATCGAAGTTTTCCCGAATGAAAAAGCCTTTATTTTAGAGAACTATTCTCAATTGGAATCGGAATTTTTTAAATTAAACAAGGACTTAACGATTCAACTTCATTCTATTCCTAAATCACAACGCGTTTTGATTACTTCCCACGATGCTTTTCATTATTTTGGGAAAGCTTTTGATGTAGAAGTACTTGCTATTCAAGGTGTTTCAACGGTTTCTGAACCAGGGTTAAAAGATGTTTCTAATTTGGTTAACTTAATTGTGAGAAGAAAAATAAAAGCCATTTTCGTTGAAAGCAGTGTTTCTTCAAAGTCAATTACGGCTGTGATCGAGGGATGTAAAGCGAAAGGACATCGAGTAAAAATAGGAGGGACTTTGTATTCTGATGCCTTAGGCGATGTGAAATCAGGTGCGAATACGTACAATGGAATGATGCGAAAAAATGTGAAAACCTTGGTGAGAGCATTAAATAATTAAGAATGAGAAATTAATAGGATGAATATGAGTCAAAATAGTATCGAAGTTCATAATTTATCGGTTGCTTATAATCGAATTCCTGTTTTATGGGACATTGATTTTGAGTTGCCTCAAGGTCAGATTATTGGTATTGTTGGTCCGAATGGTTCAGGGAAATCAACGCTTTTAAAAGCGATTATGGGATTGGTTCCTTTGTCGAGTGGTTTTTCCAAAATATTCGATAAAGAGCTAGATTTAGTGCGTGAAAAAGTTGCGTATGTTCCACAAAGAGAATCGGTTGATTGGAATTTTCCTGCAACAGTTGAAGACGTGGTTCGAATGGGAAGATACAAACGTGGAAAATTGTTCAATCGTTTGAGTTCTATTGATAAGCAATTGGCATTAGAGGCGATTGATAAGGTGAAATTAACGCCATATAAAGACAGACAAATTTCTCAATTATCTGGAGGACAGCAACAACGTGTCTTTTTAGCTAGGGCTTTGGCGCAAGGTGCGGATATGTATGTCATGGACGAACCTTTTGTAGGAGTAGATGTTGCAACTGAAAAAACAATCTTAGAATTGTTAATCTCAATGAAAAATGAGGGAAAAACAGTCATAATAGTACACCACGATTTACAGACTGTTTCCGATTCATTTGATTACTTGGTTCTTTTGAATACGCGTTTAATTGCTCACGGTCTGACGAAAGAGATTTTAACCGAAGAAAATTTACAAGCAACTTACGGTGGACAATTGAATTTATTGTCGAAAATGCAGAATTTGATTAAAAACAAAGATTTCCCGATGCGTGAAAAGGGATTTGAAGATAAATAATGGAAAGAATAACTTATTTTTTTACAGATCCAATTGCTGCTAAAGTGATGCTCGGTGTGGCGATTATTGGCGCCATTTCAGGTATTGTGGGTACGTTTTCTTTTTTAAGAAAGAAGACCTTGATTGCTGATGCAGTTTCACATTCTGTTTTGCCAGGAGTTTGCATTGGATTTATGTTTGCAGGAACGAAAGATCCTATTTTGTTGATGTTAGGTGCATTATTAGTCGGTTGGTTTTCTGTTTGGTTTATTGATTATATCACGAGGGCAACTAAGTTAAGCGAGGACACTGCAATTGCCTTGGTTTCGACTTTGTTTTTTGCGATTGGCTCGGTATTATTATCAATACTTTCTAAAAGTCAGAATGCGGAGCAAACAGGACTTAAAAACTTTTTATTTGGAAAGGCAGCTACAATGACAACGTTTGATATTCAAGTGTTTTCAGTCGTTTCGTTGGCGATTGTTGGAGTTGTAGTGCTTTTTTACAAACCATTTCAATTGGTAAGTTTTAATACAGATTTTGCTCGTTCAATCGGGGTGAAAGTGAAAACAATCGAATTCTTATTATCTACATTAACTGTTTTAACAGTAGCGATTGGAATTCAAGCAGTTGGAGTTGTTTTAATGTCAGCTTTATTAATTGCTCCAGCGGCATCAGCAAGGTATTGGACTAATAAGTTGAATGTAATGTTAGTAATAGCAGCTGTTTTCGGGATGTTGTCAGGAATGTTAGGTGTTATGTTTTCTACCATGAAAGACAATATGCCAACAGGGCCTTGGATTGTATTTGCTCTTTTTATATTTACTCTGATTACTTTATTATTTGCCCCTAAAAAAGGTTGGTTTTCCATTCAGAAAAGAAATCGTTCGAATGGTCGATTGATAGCGGAAGAAAATATTTTGAAAATTATTTATCAATTGAAAGAAAATGGGAAACATGAAATTTCCTTTAAGGATTTTTTAGAAAAACGTTCGATGGATACGAATTTGTTAGAAAAGACGATTAAATACTTGACAAATAAGAAGTTGATAAATGTTCAGAATCAATACTTTTCATTAAGTGAAGCAGGTGAAATAGAAGCAGCTAGGATTGTACGTTCACATCGTTTATGGGAATTGTATCTAACGAAACGAATGAATTTCAAAGACGATCACATTCACGGAACAGCTGAAACGATTGAACATTTGATCACACCTGAAATTGAAAAAGAATTATTGAAAGAGCTGAATTTTCCAACTTCAGATCCGCATAACAAAGAAATACCTTACGCATGATGGGAGTAAATGATATTTTAACGTTAATTACCGCTTTATTGATTGCTTGGAGTTGTTCACTTCTAGGATGTTTTCTTGTTTTAAGAAAAGTGGTAATGGTAGGCGATGCAATTTCACACAGTGTTTTACCAGGAATTGTAATTGCTTATTTAGTCAGTTCCAATTTTAATTCAGTTTTTATGTTAATTGGAGCGGCTATTTTCGGAGTTTTCACAACGGTAATCATTGATTTTTTTCATAAGAAATTAAAACTTCAAGAAGATGCTTCGATAGGAATCACATTTACTTGGTTGTTTGCATTAGGGGTGATTTTAATTTCCGTGTTTACAGATGGAAATGCCGATTTAGATCAAGATTGTGTTTTGTTTGGAGAGTTGGGAACTACTTTTTTAGATAAAATAATTTACAATGGTCGTTTGTATGGTACGAGAAGTAGTATGATGATTTTACCTGTTTTTATTGTCATAGTGTTATACGTTCGATTTGGATTTAAAGGATTGCAATTACTTTCTTTTCATGAAGAATTTGCCAAATCAAAAGGAATCAATGTTTCATTTTGGCATTATTCTTTTATGGCTTTGGTAAGTATTACGACCGTAATGAGTTTTGAAAGTGTAGGAGCAATATTAGTGGTTGGATTATTAGTTATTCCACCAGCGACTTCTTATTTACTAGTTGATCGATTGGTGCCGATGCTTTGGTTATCGTGTGTGTTATCAACAATTTCTTGTTTTATAGGGTATTATGCATCTATTTATTTTGATGTGTCGATTAGTTCTATGATTATTGTCGTTGCAGGAAGTTTATTTGTTTTGGTGCTTATTTACAAACGTTTGAATTTATTATTCAAGAAAACGTTAGTTGAAAAGCCTATTTTATAATAGTGAAAACGATTGTTTGATAAAATTTAACGTTTTTTCAGAAAATAAATTTGGAAAGTTATTTCCGATGTCCTTATCTTTGCACCATACAATTCATAGTTGTAGGTTAGGTTTTATAGTTTTAGCAGAATTACAAAAAGAGGAACATGTTTTTAAGAATATGTTCCTCTTTTTGTTTTTAGTCCATTTTATCTAAAAACTTCCTTCCTTTATTCAATTTATTTAGTGAAACAGAGATTCGATTTATTCTCGTTTCGAATTTTTTAGCCGAATAAATCCAATCAATATATTGTTTTTGTTCCCCTTCTTTTAATGATTTGAAAAATTGGTGAGCCATTGGATCATCTAGAAGACAAAGAGTTAATTCTTCTGGAATTTCTAAAGGGTCAGTATCCTCATACAATATTACACGAATGGAATCACCTTCTTTTTTATTGATTTTCTTTCTAATTTCAGCATTAACAGGAAGAAAAAGAGTGCCATTTCCCATTGGCATCAAGCGATAATTCTTAATTTCTATCGAATCGATACTGCCTTTTACTTTTACCCAACCAAAAGGAGTGTGTTTATTCTGAAGGACTTCTGGAATTGAAGCATAGGTCCATCCACCTTTTCCTGGGAATTTTTCTAATTGATATGATTTGTTTATCAGTGGTTGAGTGTTTTTCATCAGAATGAAAATTGAGTTCCAATAAATAGATCTTGTAACCATTCATGAGTAGAATGATTATACGTGTTTAAATAATTTATTTCGTATCTAAAGTAACAGTCTAATTTAGATGAAATACGATATTGTATTGTAGGAAGAAAAGAAATAGAATATCCATTAGTATAGAATCGAGTCCAATTCAAAATTTTAAACGAGCTTCGTTTGTAATTACTGCTCAAATTCATTGATACAATTGGAATTATTGCACTTGTTGCAGAACTTCTAGTGTCATTTACAAGTCTTAATTGGGCATCAATTCCAATTCCCGCATAAAGCTTAATATTTTTATTTATGAATAATCTATATTCTAAAAGAGGGGAAATATCATAAGCACTTTTAGAAAAAATATAAAGCGTTCCGTATGATCTTAATCGTGCTGAAATTTTAAAGTTATGTAAAGTAGGAGAGATGTAGCTTAAATTTGTAATTGGGTACATATAGCGATTTCGATAACTTCCAAAATCTAGAGAAATGGACTGTCTATCTTCAATTGTCGAAACTTGACCAAAAGAATAAAAATTACTGATAAACAGTAAGAAAAATATAAGTAAGTTCAATTTACGCATACTTCAGAATAGGATGAACCAATTTTAATTTCATCAAAATAAATAGTATTAGAATGGGCTGTTTTGTCTTTTCCTCTATACTGACCAAATTTGAAATAATTGCCTGAACGACTAAATAAATTTCGATGATAATATTTGTAATCACTTCCATTAAAGGGAGTTATTAATTTTCCATTCAACCAAATCTCTAGATAGGCAGAACTGTCATCATTCCAATAAATGTGTGCAACAACATCATTCCATTTTGATTTCTCGATGGGAACGGCTTCACCTACTAAAAAAGTTTTATCGTTAGAACTAGGTGAATCATTCATTTTTATTTCTAGGTGATTATCAACATAAGTCAGAGAAATAGGAGGTGGTGATCCATGAAGTGTTGGTGATGACTCCCAATTTTCACCTTGATTGTAATTGGGTAAATCTTGCCATTGACAAATCAGATTATATGCTTGATCAGTGTAATTTGCATCTATTTGAAAACTAAATCCATAAAAAACTTCTGTTTTGTATTTTGCACAATTGTAAACGGAAAGTTCGCTTCTATATCCATTGCTGACATAATCGTCTGAATACAAAGTGTTTTTTAAAGAGAACTTACCTTTTCTAGTAATTATTGAATCAATTTGTGTATTAATCGTTGAGTCTTTTACTAAAAAATGAAATCCATTTAAATTTTTAGTTTCAAAATCATTCACAAAGTGATCAAATGACTGATTGGGTTCTGGAGTAGAAATCTTCCCACAACCTAAAATCAACAAAATACCAAATAGAATAAATGATAATTTCATTATTTAATTTCTTCTTTTCCGTCTGCGTGAATTGCAAATCGTCCTTTTTCTCTAGGATGTGCTTGTTCGTGATTCGGCCAAGGCCAGCCTCCAAATTGTGTTCGTTGATAATCTTGAAAAGCCTCTTGGATTTCAGCTTGTGTATTCATTACGAATGGTCCATATTGTGCAATCGGCTCATTGATCGGTTTTCCTTGCAAGATAAGTAGGAAACAATCTTCATTTCCAGCTTTTAGAATTGCTTCATTTGTTGAAATTAATTGAACAGAATGGTAAGTTGGAATTGCCGTTTCGTCGATTGTTAATCCATTTCCTTTGTTGAAATAAACGGTTCTATTTACCTTGTTTTTAGATTTTGGAAGTGTCCATACGGCATTTGCTTCTATTTTTATTGTTAGAATACTTACTTCATTTTCATCAGAAGATGCCCAAGAATTAGGAGTAGGGGAAAGTGCTTTCGTTGAATTTAATTCTCCCGCAATTAAGTTTATTTCAATGTGTTTTCCATTGTTGTCTATTTCGTTGATTAATGGGATGTCTTCACTCCAAAGCATTTTAAAATGAGGTTCAACGAACTTGCTAACTTTTGGTAAATTCAACCAAATTTGAAATAATTCAGCTGGATTTTCTTTCTCTTGATTCAATAGAGGAAACATTTCAGAATGCAAAACACCTTTTCCAGCAGTCATCCATTGAACATCTCCATTTCCAAATCGGGCTGAAGCACCTAATGAATCGGTATGATCTACGAATCCTTCTTTAACAATTGTAACTGTTTCGAAACCACGGTGAGGATGATAGGGGAAACCAGGGATATTTTGACCGTGATACATTCTCCAACCATCCTTAATTGTAAAATCTTGCCCGATATTTCGACCTTCAAGCGAAGTTGCTGGTCCCATTTGTTCATTTCCTTTAGGGAATAAGTCACGATGATGAACACAGAATATAAACGGATCTCTAGTTTCCCAAGGAAAACCTAAAGGTTGTATTTGAAGAATCGAATTTGACGACATAATTTTTAAATTTTAATAAAGGTAATTAATGCGATTAAATTTGAGAATCATTTTTAAAATTTCTCATCAAAATTTAAAATTCAAACAATCAAAATACAATAAAAGCATATATTTGTAATATGAGAAAAAAGATACTTTTATTAGGTTCTGGCGAGCTTGGGAGAGAGTTTGTTATTGCTTGTC
>CANCEQ010000055.1 GCA_947375085.1 Flavobacteriales bacterium | reverse complement strand
TATATTGTCCATACAATGATATTGAAAACATAAAAAATAATACGAATGATATATTTTTCATAAAATTCAAAAGATTTAATATTTAGTTATTTTTGGTGAAAAAGTTGAAAATTTATAATCGCTTTTTTTAGAAAAGTTAAATTGATAAGCAATATCAATCGAAAAACTTACACCTTTAAAAGAATGGATAACATCACTATAATCGTAATGAAAATGATCTATAACATTGTTAAAATAAGCATCTCTCAATAATTTCTTTTTTGCTATAAATGAAACATTTAAACGTTCATTAACTGGAATTAACAAACCTAATCCACATAAAATATCGATATCTCTTTTTACACCAAATGAATTTTTATCGGATACAGAAATATCACTAATATTAGGATCCCAATAGTCAATATTTTTTGTGTATTTTGATTTTGTCCCATATGAAGCAACAAAACCTAAATCTGTAAAAATCAAAACTTTTTTTCCAAAAGAAGCCCTTAAATTCAATGGAATATTAAAGTATTTATTTTGAATTTCAAGATGAGAATTAAAACTTGGATACATATCCCAAAAATTATTAACTACAGCATACGTTTTTTCAGATTCAACTCCAGTTCTAATTGAAAAAATTCGCCTAAAATTATACTGTAAACTTAAATTTAAGGAGGTGTATTCTTTGGGGACAATAGCTGTAGCAGCTCCAAATCCTAGACTAAAATTTTTATATTGACCAAAAGAATGAAAATTTATTGCAATAAAGATTAGTGTTAGAAGTTTAAGTGATTTCATTTTTAAGTTCATTTTTAAGTTCATTTTTAAGTTTGATTTAAAGTTTGATTTAAAGTTTGATTTAAAACGATGGATTTCATTTATTATTGTACAAATCTAGTTATTGATACCTAAGATTTTTTCAATATACAAATCTTCCACTTTTTTTCTTGCCCAAGGTGTTTTTCTTAAAAACTTTAGGCTTGATTTAATACTTGGGTCATTATTAAAACAATTAATTGGAATTAAATAACCAAGATGTTCCCATCCATATTTGTCTTCTAATTGTTTGACAATTCTTTCAAGTGTTATACCGTGTAAAGGATCGCTCATATTAATGTTGAATGTTAAATGTTGGATTTTTAATTAATCTTAATCAAAAATCCAACATCAAAAATCAATAATTATTTAACTAGTTTTCTATATTTAATACGTTTAGGTGCGTTATCACCTAAACGTTTTTTTCTATTTTCTTCATATTCTGAATAAGATCCTTCGAACCAAAAAACTTCAGAATCTCCTTCAAAAGCCAATATATGCGTACAAATACGATCTAAGAACCATCTATCGTGAGAAATAATCACAGCACAACCAGCAAAGTTTAAAATCCCTTCCTCTAATGCTCTCAATGTATTAACATCGATATCATTCGTAGGCTCATCTAATAATAATACGTTGGCTTCTGTTTTTAAAGTCATCGCTAAATGCAAACGATTTCTTTCACCTCCTGATAAAACACCCACTTTTTTATTTTGATCTGAACCAGCAAAGTTGAATTTAGAAATATAAGCTCTTGCATTTACTTTTTGATTCCCAATTTCAATCAATTCCAAACCATTTGAAACCACTTCAAAAATTGTTTTATCTGGATGAATGTCTTTATGTGCTTGATCCACATAACCAACAACTGCTGTTTCACCTACAACGAATTCACCATGATCTGGTTGTAATTCGTTCATTATCATTTTGAATATTGTCGTTTTACCAGCTCCATTAGGTCCAACAATCCCAACGATTCCCGCAGGAGGAAGTTTGAAATTTAAATTATCGTACAATAATTTATCTCCGAACGCTTTACCAACAGAAACAGCATCAATTACATTATTACCTAAACGCGGACCATTCGGGATTGGTATCTCTAATACTTCTTCTTTATCTTTTAAGTCTTCCGACATTAATTTATCGTAGTTAGTCAAACGAGCTTTACTTTTCGCTTGTCTCGCTTTTGGATTCATACGTACCCACTCTAACTCTCGTGCTAACATTTTTTGACGCTTAGAAGCTGTTTTTTCTTCTGCTTTCAAACGATTCCCTTTTTGATCTAACCAAGAAGAATAATTTCCTTTCCAAGGAATACCTTCTCCTCTATCTAATTCAAGAATCCATCCTGCTACATTATCCAAGAAGTATCTATCGTGAGTTACTGCAATTACAGTTCCTTTGTATTGTTGTAAATGTTGCTCTAACCATTCGATTGATTCAGCATCCAAGTGATTGGTAGGCTCATCTAATAATAAAACGTCTGGAGATTTCAATAATAAACGACAAAGTGCAACCCTTCTTCTTTCTCCTCCTGACAATGTACCAACTAATTGATCATCTGGTGGACAACGCAAAGCATCCATTGCACGTTCTAATTTCGCATCTAATTCCCAAGCATCTAAAGAATCAATAATATCCTGAACTTCACCTTGACGAGCAATTAACTTATCCATTTTATCAGGATCATTTAAAACCTCTTCATCCATGAAAGCATTGTTAATTTCTTCGTATTCTTTTAACGCATCAACCGTTTCTTGAACACCTTCCATTACAATTTCTTTCACTGTTTTCGTCTCATCTAAAACTGGCTCTTGCTCTAAATATCCAATAGAAAAATCTTTAGAAGAAACTACTTCACCTTGGTAAGCATTATCTAAACCAGCAATAATTTTCATTACTGTAGATTTACCAGAACCATTTAAACCAATAATACCAATTTTGGCACCATAGAAAAATGATAAATATATATTTTTAATGATTGGTTTTCCTGCAGGTGTCACTTTCGACACTCCTACCATAGAAAAAATGATTTTATTATCTTCAGACATATTAATTATATTGTATAAGAACAAAGTTAGGTATTTAAGATTAAAAGAATGAATTGTTTTTTTTGTAATTTTATAAAAAATACATAATTATGAAATTTATCTATTTTTCAATTTTAATTTTTCTTTTTTCTTGTACTAAAAAAAGTTCAAATTATGTTTTAAAAGGGACAATTAATGATTCGAGTTTAAATACGAATTTATCCAATGCAACAATAAGTTTATATAAACAAACGCCAGGAAATTCATACGAAACATTTATCTCATCAACAACATCATCTTCTGACGGTAGTTATTCATTTAATTTCGAAAGGGATAAATCTGAAAAATACACCATTAAAATTTCTAAAACAAATTACTTTAATTTAGATGAGATCATTACAGTAGCTTCATTATCTATTGGAAATGAAACTATTATAAATTATTCCCTTTCAGCGAAATCATGGGTTAAATTACATTTTAAAAATATTGATCCTCATCCTGAGGATGTATTTAGATTTATGAAACAACAAGGAAAGGTAAATTGTTCTGATTGTTGTCCTTCAACTTACCAATATCTTTATGGCGATAAAGACACTTCTATTTATTGTATTAATGATGGAAACACAATTTACTCATATATATATGCCGTTGTTGGAACTACGAATCAAGATATTAAATCTGTAACTACTGTTCCATTTGACACTACTGAAATCTATTTAGAATATTGATTACAAAAAAAAGACTTGAAAAATTCAAGTCTTCTAATTACATTACTCATCCTCAAGCACTTCTCTTAATTTCTGTCTTAACTGACGATTATAGGTCTCCATTAAAAATTTAAAATAATTCGGAGTACTTTTAGAAATACATTTAATATATTGCTTCAATCTATGCTCGATATGTTCTTGTAAAGCTTCCATAATTTCTAAACCATCAAAGAAATCTGTTGCCGCTTCTTTTATTACAATAAAGTGGTTATCTAATGAGTTATCTACCGCAATTTTTCCTTTTAAATTACTATCTAAACATTCGTAATAATCATCTTTAATATTAAAAGATTCTAACACTTTTGTATCTAACCTATCTCTTACAGCTTTAGGAAATTCAAATTCAACTTCGAACTCCATATCCTCTAATTCAGAAAGACGAGATTCTAAAAAGCGATCCGGAAATCTAAAGGCATCTTGCCAATTTAAATAATCTTGCCAATAACCAAATCGACGAACATTATTTCCTAAATCAATTAATTTGAAAATATCTTTGTTTGGTAATTTACGAGATCCACGACCAATCATTTGGTGATATAACGTTAATGATCTAGTCGCTCTATTTAAGATAATTGTTTGTACAGTTGGCTCATCAAATCCTGTAGTTAAAATACCAACCGAAGTTAAAATTGCATCGGGTGTAGTTTTAAACCATTCTAAAACATCCTTTCTATCTCTATCGCTAAAAGTCGAATCTAAATGTCTGATTTTAAAACCTCTCTTCTTAAAAGTCTCTTCTACTCTTATAGAAGTTTCAATACCAGAATTAAAAATTAATGTTTTCGTTCCAACCGCTACTTCTTCATAAGCAAAAAGTAATTTTTCTTGCATAAAAAAGTTTCCATATACTGAATCAGAACTACTAACAGTAAAATCTCCATTTGATCCAATCTTTAATCCATGAAGATTTACATCATACGTAAATGTTTCTGCAGAAGACAAATAACCACCTTCAATTAAAGACATAATACTCTCACCTACGATCAATTTATTGTAGTTATCGTTCAAAGGCAACGCTCTATTACTACTTAATGGTGTAGCTGTTACCCCTAAAATATTTACTTGTTCGTAGAATTGAAATATTTTTCTAAAACTATTATAATGTGCCTCATCGACAATTACTAAACCAATACCCTCTAAGAAATTTTCATTGTCTTGAAGTCGGTTATTCAATGTTTCCACCATTGCGATATAACATTGAAACTCATCTTGATCCTTAATCGTTTTAACATCACTGCTAATAACCATGTTATTAACACCGATTGCTTTTAACTGTTTTGAAGTTTGAACAGAAAGCTCAATTCTATGCGTTAGAATCAATACTTTTTCACCTGTTCTATTGATAAATTCCTTAGCTATTTCAGAAAAAATAACTGTTTTACCACCTCCAGTTGGAAGTTGAAAAAGTAGATTGAAATTTTTACCGTTTTTTTCTAAATCAGATAAAATTGTATCTACTGTATTTCTTTGAAATGGATATAATGTCTTCGCTTCGTAAACTTCAGTTTCAATCATGTAGTTTGATAAATTGGGCTACAAAAGTACGCCCTTTTATTTGATATTCAAAGCTTATTCAAGACTAAAAGATAAAAGACTGAAAGACAAAAGACTATACCCTATTAAAAAAACATAATATCGACACAAAAGACAATAACATTATAAATCTACAATTGTATTCTTTGATAGTCAATAAATATTAAGCAGAGTTCTGTACTTATTCTCTTTCATTTAATGCATTTAAACATTAAATTTGTAATTCAATTTTAGAAAATAATTTATTATGAGCGATATAGAAAAGGTTAACTGTCTTATTATTGGTTCTGGTCCAGCAGGTTATACAGCTGCCATTTACGCTGCAAGAGCAGATATGAAACCGGTTATGTACCAAGGAATGCAACCTGGAGGTCAATTAACAACAACAAATGAAGTGGAAAATTTCCCTGGTTACCCTGAAGGTATTACTGGACCAGCAATGATGTTAGAATTGGAAGCGCAAGCTAAAAGATTTGAAACTGATATTCGTTGGGGATTTATTGATAAAGTTGATTTCTCTGGTCCTATCCACAAATGTTGGACGGAAGAAGGAAAAGAAATTCATGCTGAAACTGTAATTATTTCTACAGGTGCTTCTGCGAAATATTTAGGATTAGAAAGTGAACAAAAATTCTTATTAAGTGGTGGTGGTGTTTCTGCTTGTGCAGTTTGTGACGGATTCTTCTACAGAGGTCAAGAAGTTGTAATAGTTGGAGCGGGAGATTCAGCTTGTGAAGAAGCACATTACTTATCAAAACTTTGTACAAAAGTAACAATGTTAGTAAGAAGAGATGAATTCAGATCTTCTAAAATAATGGCAGATAGAGTTAAAAATACTCCAAACATCGAAATCTTATTTAATACGGATACAGTTGAAGTATTAGGTGATGATGTTGTAAATGCTGTAAAAGTTAAAAACAGTGTAACGGGTGTTGAAACAACTATTCCTGCTACAGGTTTCTTTGTTGCGATTGGACATAAACCAAATACAGATATTTTCAAAGATTTCATCAATTTAGATGAAACTGGTTACATCAAATACGAACAACCGGGAACATCTAAAACAAATGTACCAGGTGTTTTCGTTGCTGGAGATGCTGCTGACAAAACGTATAGACAAGCAATTACTGCTGCAGGAACTGGTTGTATGGCCGCATTAGATGCTGAAAGATATTTAGCTGCAAAAGGACATTAATCCTGATAAAAAATAAAATCATTGAACGCTGTTTATTCATTTAAACAGCGTTTTTTTTTATTCAACCCATAAAAAAAGGTGATAGAAATCTACCACCTTTTATTAACTATATTTAATTCAGTTTATCCAACTAACATTGTTACTGGATTTTCTAAATATGCTTTAAATGTATTTAAGAATGCTGCTCCAGAAGCACCATCTACAACTCTATGATCACAAGACAATGTCACATTCATCACATTTCCTGGAACAACTTGACCGTTTTTAACAACTGGAATTGCTTTTATCCCTCCTACTGCTAAAATACAACTATCAGGAGTATTAACAATTGCAGTAAAAGATTCAATACCAAACATTCCTAAATTAGAAATTGTAAATGTATTTCCTTCCCAATCAGATGGTTGTAATTTTTTATCTTTTGCTTTTTGAGCAAATTCTTTTACTTCTGCACCAATTTGAGTTAATCCTTTTGTATCAGCAAATCGAACTACAGGAACTAATAAACCTTCGTCTACAGCAACTGCTACTCCAATATGAACATGTTGGTTTCTTCTGATAACATCACCTAACCAAGAACTATTAATTGTTGGATGTTGTTTTAAAGATAAAGCAACTGCCTTAACAACCATATCATTGAATGAAACTTTCGCATTTCCAACTGAATTCAATTGAGTTCTAGCTGAAATAGCGTTATCCATATCAATATCCATTGTTAAATAGAAATGAGGAGCTGTAAATTTACTTTCAGCTAAACGTCTAGCAATTGTTTTACGCATTTGAGAAACTGGCTCATCAGTAAATGCTTCAACACCAGGAGCTGCATAAGCAAAACCTGCTTTGTTTCCAGGAGTATAAGGAGTAAAATGATCGATATCTCTTTTTACAATTCTTCCACCTTCACCTGTTCCAGCAACTTGATTTAAATCAATTCCTCTTTCTTCTGCCAGTTTTTTAGCTAAAGGAGAAACAAATAATCTACCATCAGCATTAGGAGTATATACAGGAGCAGAAACAACAGGTGCAGCTTTCGCCTCTACTTTTTTAGGAACTTCTAAAACAGGAGCTGGAGAAGGAGTTGTTACTTTTTCTTCCACTTTCACTTCTGCAGCAGCAGCTACAGGAGCATTTGCTAGAATTCCAGAGATATCTTCTCCTTCAGCACCAATAATAGCTAATAAAGTATTTACTGGAACTGCTTGACCTTTTTCAACACCAATATGTAATAAAACACCATCGTAAAAAGATTCGAATTCCATAGTAGCTTTATCCGTCTCAATTTCAGCTAAAATTTCACCAGAAGCTACTTTATCACCTACTTTTTTGAACCAACTTGCAACAACACCTTCTACCATTGTGTCGCTTAATTGAGGCATGTATACTATTTCAGCCATAATTTCTTTATTAAACTAGTTTTTAATATTCTTTAATGAAAGGATAATTAGGTTCCTTATAAACGTCTTCGTATAATTCTTTCCCTTCTGGATAAGGTGAATTTTCAGCAAATTCAATTGATTCTTCTACTTCTTTTTTAACCCAGTCAGAAATCGCATCAATTTCTTTAGCAGTCAACCATTTATTGTCTTGAATTACATTCAAACAATGTTCAATTGGATCTACCGCCATCCATTCAGCTAACTCTTCTTTTGTTCTATATTTTTGAGGATCAGACATTGAATGTCCTTTGTAACGATACGTTCTAATATCTAACAATGTTGGTCCATCACCTCTTCTAGCTCTATCTGCTGCTTCTTCAATAGCTTCATGAACAGCTTCTGGAGACATTCCATTTACTGATCTTGAAGGCATTTCATAAGAAAGTCCAATTTTAGATAAATCTAAAACGTTTGTTGTTCTTTCAACTGAAGTACCCATAGCATACCCATTATTTTCAATGATAAAAATAACTGGTAATTTCCAAATCATTGCTAAGTTAAAAGTTTCGTGTAAAGCACCTTGACGAACTGCTCCATCTCCCATTGAAACACAAGTTACATTGTCTGTTCCTTTGTATTTTTCAGCGAAAGCAACACCTGCTCCCATTGCAATTTGAGCACCAACAATTCCATGACCTCCCATGAAACCAACTTCTTTATCAAAAAAGTGCATTGAACCACCTTTTCCTTTCGAACATCCTGTTGTACGTCCGTATAATTCTGCCATTAAAATACGAGGATCTGTCCCTAAAGCTAAAGGATGAGCATGATCACGATATGCTGTCATGTGTTTATCACCTAAACGACAAGCACTCGCTGTACCTACAACAACTGCTTCTTGACCTATATATAAATGACAAAATCCTCCAAATTTTTGTTGAATATATAATTGACCTGTTTTCTCTTCGAATTTACGAATTAACAACATGTCTTTATACCATTTAATATATGTCTCTTTAGAAAACTTTGGTTTACCAGCAGTCGCTGATTTCTTTGTTGTTTTCTCTGGTGCTTTCGGAGCTTTAACCGCCATATTTAATTTATTTAAAAATAGTGTTGCAAATGTAATGAATATGTATAAACAATTAATTCAATATTAAGAGGTTTTTAAGGTGAGCTCTGTTGATTAGTCAACTATTAAAGCGATTTAAAAATAAATAATCAAATCAACATTTTTAAACTATTATTTAAACCAATTTATAATCAAATTTATTATTTTTTAATCCTTTATTTAATTATTAAAATTAATTCCTTTGATTTTTAATCAAAATTACATTTAAAAACCAAAAGAAAGAGGAAGTAAATCTAGAGCAGAATTAAAAACTAAAATTCTACCACTTTGACTCGTTAAAATAACTTTAATTGGTTCCTTTTGGCGTTTTTCAGATTCAAACATCACCTGACGACAAGCACCACAAGGAGTAATAAACTGATTTTCAAGAAGTAAATCACCTTCACTAACAACCACCAATGTTTTTATTGAAATTTCAGGGAAATTTGAACCTGCGTAAAAAAGAGCGACTCTTTCAGCACAAATCCCTGAAGGATAAGCTGCATTTTCCTGATTATTCCCCTCGATAACTTGACCATTTTCAAGTAAAACGGCGGCGCCAACATTAAATTTACTATAAGGTGAATAGGCTTTTTTAGCAATTAGTTGAGCTTTTAACACCAATTCTTTTTCGATTTCAATTAAAAAAGAAACATCTGAAAACTCTTTATAATCAATCACAATTTTCTTTTCCATAGAATAGTTTTGTACAAAAATAACAAATCCTCCACTACTCTCTTTACTTCTCAACCATAAACTCGACCTTAATCTTAACCTAAATACTTCTTCAATTCAAAACAGTTTATTAATTTTGTTTTCGATATGATACAATATAAAAAAGTTGCTTTTTACACTTTAGGCTGTAAATTAAATTTCTCTGAAACTTCAACGATTTCAAGATTGTTTGAGGATGCTGGAGTAGCAAAAGTTGAATTTGAAGAAAATCCTGATATTTATGTAATCAACACATGTTCAGTTACTGAAAATGCGGATAAAAAATGTAAACAACTCGTTAAAAAGGCTTTAAAAATTAATCCTGAAGCTTTTATTGCAATCATTGGCTGTTTCGCTCAACTAAAACCAGTTGAAATTGGAAAAATTCCAGGAGTAGATTTAGTTTTAGGAGCAAACGAAAAATTCAACATTTTAGAGCATTTAGAAAAAATAGAATCTAAAAACGAAGTTGCAACTGTAGATTTCGAAAACATTAAAAACACAAATGAATTTGTACCAGCCTATTCTATTGGCGACAGAACAAGATCTTTCTTAAAAGTGCAAGACGGTTGTGACTATTTCTGCACATTTTGTACGATTCCATTAGCTAGAGGCAAAAGTAGAAATGCATCAATCGCTTCAACTATTTTGGAAGCTAAAAAAATAGCTCAAACAGAAATCAAAGAAGTTGTGTTAACGGGAGTTAATATTGGTGATTTTGGTCAAGGTTCAGAAGAAAACTTTTTTGGATTAGTAAAAGAATTAGATAAAGTAGAAGGAATTGATCGTTTTAGAATTTCATCAATTGAACCCAATTTATTAAGCAATGAAATAATTGATTTCACGCTAAATGATTCAAAACGATTCGTACCTCATTTTCACATTCCTTTACAATCTGGAAGTGATCGAGTTTTAGAGACGATGAGAAGAAAATACAAGAAAGCATTATATGCTGAGCGTGTTAAACAGATAAAATCTATTCGTCCGGATTGTTGTATTGGAGTCGACGTTATCATTGGATTTCCAGGTGAAACAAATGAAGAATTTATGGAAACAGTTGATTTCCTAAAAGACCTAGACATTTCATATTTGCATGTTTTCACGTATTCTGAAAGAGCAAATACAGGCGCTCCTAAATTAGGTGAATCTGTACCTATGGATGTTCGAAGAGAAAGAAGTAAAATGTTACACATACTTTCAGATAAAAAGAAAAGAGCCTTTTATGAAGAAAATGTAAATACAACTCGAACGGTTTTATTTGAAAATGAAGAAGATAATGGAATGATGACAGGGTTTACAGAAAACTACATTAAAGTAAAAGTTCCTTATGATGCTAAATTAGCAAACACATTTCAAACTGTACATTTAACTGAAATTGATCGTGATGGATTGATGAAATGTGAATTTTAATTTAAACAAATAAATTTTCATATAAATTCAAAAAGACCTTCCAATGTGGAAGGTCTTTTTTTATGTATTCAGTTCAAACAGTTCACTTAATACAACTAGCTTCAATAATACGGATATCTAAAACTAACTGATCAAAATTTCTCACAATCACTTCAAAAGGAGTCGCATGAAAATTTAAATACTCCCAAGAAACTTTTTTAGTTCCGGATTTATACTCTCTAAAGTCATCTTTCAAATTAAGAACATCACTTTGTTTAGTAGAGTAATTTATATCAATAAACTTTTTAAAGTCAATTAATTGTTTTTTTAATTTCAACAAATGTGACTTCAATTTATCCTCTTTCACTTCTCCATTTAATTCTTGAAAAAAATACATTCCTGGCAATTGATAATTACCATAATACTCCTCAATCAATTCTTTTTCAGAAAATTTCTTTCCGTCTGATAAATAAGCATACAATCCATTTCTAGTTTCTTCAACATCTTTGATTATTTCATCAACTCGATTCTTTAAATTTTTATTCGCCGAATCAGGACTAGAAACTTGGTATTTTTTATCAGAAGCTAGTTGAACATTTTCACCAACTTGTTTTATCTGCTTATCCGCTATTCTTAAAGCCTCAAGTCCATTTTTCCCACTTTGTAAAACCGTTAAAGTAAACAAAAGTCCACCAGCTACTAATATCATAATGGATGATAAAATGGTATTTAACTTTGTTTCTGGGTTTCGAATTCCAGAAAAGAAAAACACAGGTAAAAACAGAAAAAACAATTCTCCTAAACAAACCAACCAAAGCATATGAGCCCCTGGCCAATGCATAATTTTAAACAACGTTGAAACACAAAAAAGAATTCCAAATACAACTCCAAAACCGATTATAAATTTCTCTTTTTTCTCTTTTACTTCTTTTGATTTTATCAGAAAAAAGATCGGTAAAAAGAATAAACACATCGATAATATTGCAACAAAAATCAATATCATCGCACCTGGCCAATGCATAATTTTTAAAAACGAACCAGTTATAAACGCTACAGTAGAAAACATTCCACTTCTCAACATGACTTTTTTCATGGCATAATAATGTTTAAATGTTAATAATAAATCTGTCTCTTCTTGAATTTCTTTCAATTCATTTTTAAAGAAACGCGGCAATACACTTCGATATAATTCATCAAAGTTTTTGTCGGGTGACATTTCATTTTCAATAACACAACAAATATGATCCAAGAGGCTTAACTGCAGTTCCTCCGTCTCGATTCCGTTACGTCTAACATCCTCCAGAATAAAATCAACTTGATCTTTACTTAACTCGTACACATTCAACCCATTTTCGGTTTTAAGTCTAACAGAAATATCATTGTATCGATAAAATCTGAATACTCGTTTACTTTCTCTTTGGCTACTTTTTTCCCTGTATCAGTTACGGAATAATACTTACGTATGCGATTTCCTACATTAACCACATCGGTAGTTAAAATTCCTTGAGCTTCCATTGCGTGTAATGTAGGATACAACGCACCTTCCGTCAATTGAATTTTACCACCCGTAAGCTCCTTTACCTTTTGAGTAATTTCATAGCCATACATTTTGTCCGAGTCTGACAATAACTTTAAAACAATCGTTTTTAAAGTCCCTTTAATAAGTTCTGATGAATACATATTACAAATATATAAACTTTTTAATTTATATACCTAATTTTCTTATGTATATAAATTAAAAAGTTTATATAATTAAATTAACAGTTTAAAAATGAAGTAATTAGCAAAATTAAAAATATAATTACAAGAATAAATCGAAAATTTATCACATAATTATCACCCATTATTAGGTTTTAGCATTTTATTCAAAGAATTATTCTCTTAAAATCTTATCTTTGAAATCCAAAAAAAATAAAATGAAAAATTATACATATACAGTAGAAGAAAGATTTGTTAAATACGTTCAAATCGACACAACAGCTGATCCACTTTCACCTTCTTTCCCTTCTTCAGAAAAACAAAAAGATTTAGCAAAAATACTTGTTGAAGAATTAAAAGCAATCGGAATTAAAGATGCTGAAATGGATGAATGGGGTTATGTATATGCTACAATTGAAAGTAATTCTGAAAATGACAAGGCTCCAACTATTTGTTTTTGTGCGCATATGGACACTGCTCCAGATTGCAGTGGAACAAATGTAAAACCAATCGTTCACAGAAAATATGACGGAAACCCAATTACACTTCCAGATGACACAACTCAAATAATTACAACTGAAAGACATCCTTATTTAAAAAAGAAAATTGGAGATGATTTAGTTACAGCAAGTGGTTTAACACTTTTAGGAGCTGATGATAAAGCAGGAATTGCAATCATTATGGATTTCGCTCACTATATTGTGAAGAATCCAGAAGTAAAACATGGTAAAATTCGTATTCTATTCACACCTGACGAAGAAGTTGGTAGAGGTGTTGAGCATTTAGATATGGAAAAATTAAATGCTGACTTTGGATATACTTTAGACGGAGGAACGTTGGGTTCAATTGAAGATGAATCATTTTCTGCTGATGCGGTGACTATTACTATTAAAGGAATTAGTGCACATCCAGGATATGCAAAAAATAAAATGGTGAATGCGATTAAAGTTGTTTCTGAATTAGTAGCTGCATTACCAAAGACTGAGTGGTGTCCTGAATCTACTGAAAAACGTGAAGGTTTTGTTCATCCAACTTCTATAAAAGGTGAATTAGAGTCAACTACGGTATCTTTTATTATCAGAGATCACGTTACTGCTAATTTAGAGAAACATGAAAATCGTTTAAAAGGAATTTTAGACACGATTCTTACAACTTATCCAGAATTAGAATCTGAATTCAAAATAACAGAACAGTATAGAAACATGAAGGAAGTTCTAGACACAGTTCCTTTCGTTACTGATTATGCTATCGAAGCAATGAAAAAAATTGGAATCGATTCTGAAGCGACAATTATTCGTGGT
Source organism: Flavobacteriales bacterium (assembly GCA_947375085.1). Next base: position 1,966 of record CANCEQ010000055.1, on the reverse strand, counting down.
GGAACAGACGGTTCTAGACTTTCATTTATGGGCTTACCTTGTCCAAACATTTTTACAGGTGAAATGGCTATTCATTCTCGTCACGAATATGTAAGTGTTCAAGACATGCAAAAAGCTGTTCATACAATGGTGGAATTAATTCAAATCTGGGAAAAACACGTTTAGAGAGTAGATATTTGACACAAAGACAAAAGACTTTAAAAATACAAGACCTATTAACAATTAGCCTTGAATTTTATTGTCTTGAATCTTCTAGTCCTGAATCTTTTAGTCTTGAATCTTTTAGTCTACAATATAAATGCATAAAAAAAATTACGCTTCCTATTTAAAACATCCTGTATTTAAAGTTGCATCTCAAATTGTGACCGAAAAAAATCTCCAAGCTTATGTTATTGGTGGTTTCGTTCGTGATTTAATTTTAGAAAGACCTTCAAAAGATATTGATTTTGTAGTTGTTGGAAATGGTTTAGACTTAGCAAAAGAATGTGCTCGTATTTTAAGAGTCAACAAAGTTTCAGTTTTTGAAAATTTTGGTACTGCTCAATTTAAATACAAAGATTTAGACGTTGAATTCGTTGGAGCAAGAAAAGAATCTTATCGACAAGACTCTAGAAAACCGATTGTAGAAAACGGAACTTTAGAGGACGACCAAAATAGAAGAGACTTCACTATCAACGCATTAGCTTTAAGTCTACATGCAGATACTTTCGGAGATATAATTGACCCTTTCAACGGATTAGAAGATTTAGAAAAAGGAATTATTCGTACACCTTTAGATCCTGACATTACTTATAGTGACGATCCTTTAAGAATGATGAGAGCGATTCGTTTTGCTTCTCAATTAGGTTTTAAAATTGAAACAGGCAGTTTAAATTCTATTTTAAAAAATTCAGAACGACTTTCGATCATTTCAATTGAAAGAACGATGGATGAATTGAATAAAATTATACTTTCAGAAACTCCATCTAGAGGATTTAAACTTTTAAATTCGACAAAATTATTACATCAGTTTTTTCCAGAAATGGTTGCTTTACAAGGAATTGAAACAATTGATGGGAAATCACATAAGGACAATTTTTATCACACACTAGAAGTTTTAGATAATATTTGTGAGAATACAAATGATTTATGGTTGAGATGGGCTGCAATTATGCACGACATTGCAAAACCTCCTACTAAAAGGTTCGACCCTGTTGTTGGATGGACTTTCCATGGACATGAAGAATTTGGAGCACGAATGACATCTAAAATATTTCGTCGATTAAAACTTCCATTGGATCATAAAATGAAATATGTAGAGAAATTAGTTCGACTACATTTACGTCCAATTGCTTTAGTAAAAGGTACAGTTTCAGATTCAGCTGTTAGGAGACTCTTATTTGAAGCGGGTGATGATGTAGAAGATTTAATGACTTTATGCAATGCTGACATTACCTCAAAAAATGAATTTAAGGTCAAAAAATATAAAAGCAATTTCGATTTAGTCAATCAGAAATTAAAAGCTGTTGAAGAAAAAGATCGTGTAAGAAATTTTCAACCGCCAATTTCTGGTGAATTGATAATGAATGCTTTCAATTTAAAACCTTGCAATGAAATCGGCCTAATTAAAACAAAAATAAAAGATGCTATTTTAGAGGGAGTTATAGAAAATGAATATGAACCTGCACTAGAATACATGCTTGAATTAGGAAAAGAATTAGGATTGAGTCTATCAAACGATTTTCAATCAACTAAAAAATGATAACTTTACATTTTAGAAAAAATTAAACGCTATGGCTGGATTAAAATTCAGAGTCCTACTCGATTCAAAGGATCAAGAAAAAGTTTTTAGAGACATACTTATAAGTGATACCGATAATTTCGAATCATTTTACAAAGCAATTATTTCAGCTTTTAGATTCGAAGGTGATCAAATGGCATCTTTTTACATTTCCAACGATGATTGGGATAAAGGTCACGAAATCAG
>CANCEQ010000054.1 GCA_947375085.1 Flavobacteriales bacterium | reverse complement strand
CTATGATAAAACATTGGAAGTTTTCAATCGTTCAAATTTAAAAAGTATTACTCCTATTATAGCTGCTAAAGAAATTGCTGAAGAAATTATTCATCATTCACGAATTAGCAAAAATTAAAGACGCTTCATTCCGTTAATTTCTGTTTTCTGAAGGGTCCGTAGGTAAATTATCTACGGACTTTTTAATTTTTAAAAGAAATTAACTGCATTTAAATGTTGATTTTATACCGATAAAAAATTGATATCTACCGAAGAAAAATTAGTCTCTAAAAGATTGTAATTAAATATATATCATTGTAGCACGAAACTAGAACGAAATAAAAACATAAAATATTTGCCTCCACCAATCAATCAAAAAAAAACAGGTGAGGTAGTGTTTACCTGTTTTTTTTTTACTTTTCAATTTTCCACCAATCAGTAAGATCTCCTTCGTAGTCAAAAGTTTAAATCCATTTAAATCCCACTTTTTGGAGCACATTTTTTGAAGCAGTGTGATTTATGTCTGTCGTTGCAAATACTTCCATTTGATTTAAGGTATTAAAAGCATACTCTAACCAAAAATTAGAAGTTTCAGTTGCATATCCCCTACCCCAATATTCAGGTAAAAACCGATATCCTAAATCGTAAAAATTAGAATGATTGTTTGTGGTGTCCCTACAATATTTCAATCCAGACCAACCAATTAATATTCCTGATTCTTTTTCAATCACCGCCCATCTTCCAATTCCATTTTCTTCGTATTGATTTTGAAGCATTTGAATCAATGAACGTATTTGCTCAATATTTTCAACTGTGGGTATCCCAATAAATTTAAGAACCTCGGGATTACTATCTAATAAAAACAACCTGCCTTCATCAGTAGATTGAATCTCCCTTAAAATTAATCGTTCGGTTTCGAATGTTTTCATTAAAAATTATTATTTCTTGATTTTCAACATCTCTTCTACCGCCTTAACTAATTGTTGATCAACACCTTTTAAAAACAATGTATATTCATTTTCTACTTTAAAATCTGGTTGTAATTCATGATTCTCTACTAGGAAATCATCTACTACACCTCTCATTCCTATTTGAGGAATTCCAAAATAGATAGATTCATCAATCATAGGCTCCCACCAAACTGCCGTACCTGTTCCTGCAACTGGCATTCCAATAAGTGGTCCGATACCCAAAGCTTTGTAAGTATAAGGAAATAAATGAGCATCTGAATAATTCCCTTCACTCATTAAAACACATGATGGTTTTTGCCATTTCCAAATAGGTTCCCCTCCCATATTTTTTTGACCTCTAGGCTCAAAACTCATGTATTGTTTCCCCGTTAAAAAAGTTGCTAAATCATCGTGTAACCAACCACCTCCATTGAATCGAGTATCCACAATTAATGCTTCTTTTTTATTTAGCTTCCCAAGTGCTTTATCAAATAATTCTCTAAAACTTTCTGAATCCATTCCTTTTACATGAACATAACCAATTTTCCCATTTGATAAACTGTCTACTAAAAATTCACATCGTTTTATCCATCTTTCATATGCTAATTCATGTTGATCGTGATTGCTGATTGCAGTTACTAATTCATTCCATCTTTCTTTTGTCGTTGGATTATAAACACTTAACAATACTTTCTTTCCAACCTTTCTATTCAACAAAGAGAAATAATTTTGATTTTTAATAACTGCTTGTCCATCTATTTTTTCAATGATTACTCCTGCTTTCATTTTTTTAGAATGCATCAATAACGGACTTTTATCCATTATTTCCAGAATTCGTAAACCATCTCCTGAATAACTATAATCAAAATAACAACCGAAAGCAGCTGTTTTATCTCCATCCATTTGAGGATTATATCCGGAACCTGTATGTGACGCATTTAATTCACCTAATAATTCAGACAATAATTCGCTAAAATCATATCCATTTGTAATTGAACCTAATTTTGTTTGGTATTCTTTTTTATACATCTCCCAATCAACTCCATGTAGATCTTCTACATAAAATTTTTCACGTACTTGTCTCCAAGCATGCTCGAACATGTATTCTCTTTCTGCTGGAGCATTCCAATTCATCTCACCATTAACTGCAAGTGGTTTTGGAGTAGAATTTGCCAATTCTAATTTATTGACTACTCCATTATTACAGTAATAAATAAATTTTTCTTCTTTGTCTAAATTTAAACTTGAAGGTGAACTTGCTAGCTTAGCAACTTGCTTCGTTTCATTAGATTTGAATCTAGTAGACCATAAATCATAATCTTTATCGAAAGTTGTAAAATAATACAAAGTAGTTCCTTCATTATCCACGATAAAATCTTGTAAATCTGAAGAATGAATCGTTAAGCGTTCTTTTCTATCTAACAAACCATCCAATTCTATTATCAATGGTTTTATATGATTCACAGTGTCTTTTTTATCTGTTTTTTTCGATTTAGTATCTTCAGATTTTGTTTTTAATTGTTCTTCTTCCGCTTTCCATAATTTATAATCTTCTTCACTTAAGGTAAATTTAGAATAGGCATCTTTTGTCAAAAATACGGCTTCGACATCTACTTGACTTCCCCAACTTCCGTGTGATCTTAATCCATATTTTTCAGTTGCATAATAAACCATTTCACCATTCATTGTAAATTTAGGTCTTGAATGCCCATAACCACTTTGAGTTAAATTAATTGGCTTTTCTTTACCTGAAGCAGAAACTAAACCTATATCTGTACTCCATCTTGCATTTTCAAAAAATTGAACCAAGAAATACTTAGAATCAGGCGACCAGCTATAATACTGATCTCCATCAGTATAGGAATAATTATAATCGCCGGGTAAAATTGTTCTTGATACTTTCGACTTTAAATTGTAAACGCACAGAGTTGTTCTGTTTTTCAAGAAAGCTACTTCTAACCCATCTGGGGAGTATTTAGGATCAAATTCTTCTTCTAGTGTTTCAACCAAAGCAGTTTCGGTTAATAAAGTTGAATTGAAGAAATTCTTTTCAGTTACATCGACTTTACTTACTTCATAAACATTCCACGAATTATTTCTTTCTCCAGCGAATAAAATCTTTTTCCCATCAGGACTGAATGTCACACTTCTCTCTAAAACAGGAGTATCTGTAATTCTTTTAGTTGTTCCAAATTCAGTTGAACTCACGAAAATATCTCCACGAAACGTATACACCATTTCATTTCCATCTGGAGAAATGTCAAAATCATTAATATTTCCTACCGTAGGAATTACCTGAACATCATTTTTTGAATTATCCTTGTGATTCGTAATTTCAAGTTTTTTAGTAACTCCATTGATAATAGTATAGATATCTCCATGGTAACCAAAACAAATCGTTCCATTCTCAGATGACGATAAAAAACGAATCGGATGTGTTTTAAAATCAGTTATTTGTTGTTCGTATGATTTTCCATTTATAGTTCCTTTCCAAATATTAAATGAACCTGATTTTTCTGATAAAAAATAGTAGGAATTATTGTCTATAAAAATTGGATTTCGATCTTCACCATTCCACTCTGTTAACTTTTTGAATTTTTTATTTTTCAAATCATATAGTACAATATCTCTAGCTACTGAAGAAGTCTGGTGTTTTCTCCATTCATTTTCATAACCTTTCAAATCTTGAAAAATCATGAAATTTCCATCTTTACTGAAATTCACGTATTCACCAGGAATGGATAAGAATTGGCTTTCTCTTCCTCCTACTAAAGGAACTTCATATAATTCACCTAACATTCCGTTAGGAAACTGAATCGATTGCGGGTCATCTAGTCTACTAGATTTGAAAATAACTTTATCATTTGAAGCTGTAAAATCATACGGAAAATCATTAGAAGAATTAAAAGTCAAACGAGTCGGAACTCCTCCTTCTTTTGAGACGATAAAAACATCAAAATTTCCAAATCGATTACTTGCAAAAGCGATACTTTTCGAATCATTCGACCAAACAGGCATGTAATCATAAGCCAAATGTGAAGTGATTTGATTCGACTCTCCTCCGTTTACACCTACAGTAAACAAATCTCCTTGAAACGAATAAACAATAGTTTGTCCATCAGGAGAAATCGAAGTATAACGCATCCAATCTTGCGAAGCTGAAGCGACTCCAACAAAAAAAAAGGCTAATTGAGCTAAAATAATTTTCATAAAAAGTATGTTAAATAAATGAGGAGTATTAGTTAAATTGATGGCAATAAAAAAGGTTGAGCGAACCCAACCTTTCAATAAGTATGTTTAAAATCAAGGGAATTTTGGGAATTTTTGAAAATCCGGTTGTCTTTTCTCTAAAAATGCATGTTTACCTTCTTGTGCCTCTTCCGTTAAATAGTACATCAAAGTAGCATCACCTGCAAGCTCCATAATACCATGTTGACCATCTAATTCTGCGTTTAATCCACGTTTGATCATTCTAATCGCTAATGGACTTCTTTGCATAATTGTTCTACACCATTCGATTGTCGTATCTTCTAACTGATCAAAAGGAACGACTTTATTCACCATTCCCATTTTTTCAGCCTCTTCAGCACTGTATTGATTACATGTAAACCAAATTTCACGTGCTTTTTTCTGACCAACACATCTAGCTAAATAAGATGAACCAAAACCTCCATCAAAACTTCCAACTTTAGGTCCTGTTTGACCGAAAATTGCATTATCAGAAGCAATTGTCAAATCACAAACAACGTGTAATACATGACCTCCGCCAATTGCATAACCATTTACCATAGCGATAACTGGCTTAGGCATTGAACGAATCGCTTTATGTAAATCCAAAACATTTAAACGTGGAACACCATTTTCAGAAATATATCCTCCAATACCTTTCACATTTTGATCTCCTCCAGAACAGAATGCTTTGTCTCCTGCACCTGTTAAGATAATAACCCCAATATCATTACGTTCTCTACAAATATTCATTGCATCCAACATATCCATATTTGTCTCTGGTCGAAATGCATTGTAAACACGAGGTCTATTGATCATAATTCGTGCAATACCGTCTAATAAATCAAATTTGATATCAGTATATTCTTTAATTGTTGTCCAATTATGTTTTGCCATTGTTTTGTTTTTTTGTGCTGCGAAATTAATAAAAGATGACGATTAAAGGTGGATTTTAAAATTGTATTTTGTTAAAAATAGACAAAATCATTTCTTCAACAATTTAACAAAAAAGGGTAAATTGTTTCGATATAATCGAGGATATTCATAATCTGTAGCACCAAAACTATGGTTAAATCGAGCCACTTGTTCGATTGATGAACCTCCAAAATCAAAGATGAAATTTGAATTTGAATTTAAATGAATTACCTCATCCATAATTAAATGCATTGCTCCTACTTCTCTACCTCTTGGAGTTGAACCACCTTTAATATAAATGATTCGATTATTGGTTATTGAAAAACAAGCTGATGCAACCAATTCATTGTCCAACCAACATTCGTATATTTTACCTAATTTTCTTTGTTTTAATTCAATTAAAAGAGTGCGTAAACGTTTGTATTGTTCATCCTTCATCTCCTTCAATGTTTCTCCTCTATTCTCTTTGAATAATTTAACGACATTTTCAGTTTCTACTGATAGAACAATCTCACAATTTTGTTTTCTCCCTTTTGAAAGATTTCGTTTTAAGTTCGTCGAATATTTTTTGGATATTTCTTCGTACGAAGAAGATAAATCAATGAACTGACAAGTTTTAGAAGAAACCACAAACAATTGATTATCAATGTGATTCCCGAAATTCAATTGAATATCTATTAATTTTAATTTCTTTGGTAAAGCTTCCAAGAATTGATTTACTAAACTATTTGTAATTTTTTGATTCGAAAAAACACCTAATTGTAAAGCAAAAATTGGATTAAAAAAATAATTCAACCCAAATTTTGATTTTTTAGTAATCGGAAAAACAGCTTCATAATCATTTAAAACTAGTGCATCCCATTGATCACAAACTGCATCTAAATACCAAGAATAAGCAAATACAATCCCATTATCAGCTGTTTCAATACACTTATCCCATTTCGACTTATCTAAATCAGTATGAGCAATATATCGAATCGAAGATGTCATTTCTTTAAAATTGATTTTACAGTTGACTTTAGAAAATTTTTCACCTCGAAAGTATGCAAATTCTTTCCTCCATTATTTCTAATTTCTTCACAAATGATAGCATATGCTGTATCTAAATGAATTAATCTGAAAATACTTTCGTTCATTTCAATTTTACCCATCGCCCCTTTTTCTATCAAAATAGGTTCCAGTTTATTCAACGTGTTCACTACCCCTTTTTTCTTTGCGTATACTTTTACTACTTTATCTTCTACTCTTCCCGACTCATTTACCGACTTATAATCCAAATCGATGTATTTACGATACGAAACCTGCTGATCCTCTTCAACAAAATGAGCAAATGTAAAACTGTGTTCTAAATCAACATCAATCAACAACATTTTGGCGCCAATATTTTTCAAATAAGCAAAAACGGAATCTTTTCCAAAAGTTGAATCATAATTCATTTCAGCTATATCATCCGCATCTTTTCCAAATGCCATAAAAGAATGTAATGGATCATTACTTCTAATAAAATCAACTCTTTCAAAAGTCAATTTTGATAAAGCTCCCATTTCTGGTGCATTTTTTAATTTATCAAAAGTGTCGCCTGACTTAAAATCATCAATAAAAGCTGGAAATAAAAGGGTACCATCTTTTAAGACACGTTTAAAGCTATCAACCAATAAATTACTGTTTAACTTCTCTTTGTTTTTAAATGTATTATAAGCCAATTTAGAAATATCAGATGCAATCAAAAGTGTGTCATCTGACTTCAACCCTAAATTATCTGCTATTTCTTGGTATGGGATATACATTTTTTAAATTGAAAATTAATAATTAAAAATGGATAATGAATTTAACTGTTTTTAATAATCATTGCGCTTCCTTGCCAATCGGGGATTTCGATTAAACATTCTGGAATGGTTTTGATAAATTCGTCGATTGCTTGTTTTGCTCCATCCCAAGTATGGTTGTAATCATGAATAATCAAAACACCACCTGGAGAAAGTTTTGGATAAAAATAGTTTAAAGCTGCAATAGTTGGTTTGTATAAATCTGCATCGATATTCACTAGTGCAAACGTTGTTTCTTTCAATTTAACTGTCGTATCTGGAAAATAACCTTTATAAAAATAGACATTTGAACTATCCTTAAATAAAGACTTTACAGTTTCTAATTGAGTATCTGAGAAATTATTAATCGTATAGCGATCGTCTTTATTTTTTTCTTCTTTCAAATCCTCTTCAACAAAGCCTTCAAACGTATCAAAAAGGTGTAAATCCCTCGTTTTATCCATTTCATGGAGTATGACTGCTGTTTCCCCTTGATAAACACCCAATTCTACGAATGCTCCTTCTACTTTATCGCGCTTTAAACGACCTACTTGAAACCAAAAATTATAAAAACGCACTCTATCTCGGTAGGTTCTTTCTATTTTTTTCAACTTTGATGAAACATCATTTTTTAAAACAGAACTTTCCCATTTATTCGGCTTACTTATTTTATATGACCAAGTTGATTCAAAAAATTTAAACCCCAAAAACAACAAAGCACAAACTAAAATGATTGTAACTGTTTGAAATATATCAATTGTTAATACCATTGTGAATTATCTTAATAAATGAACGTGTCCTTTTAAAGAATATGATTTATCATTACTACCATCTTTCATATCAAGCGTCCAAGTATAAATACCATCTTCCATTAGATTATTTTTATCACTAAAAGTTCCGTCCCAACCAACCTGTGGATTATAGGATTCAAAAACTAACCCTTCACTTCTATTATAAACAGATAAATGATACTCTAATTTATTTGAACCACACGTAACAATTGGCTGAAAAGTTTGATTATACTTATCGTTATTCGGGGTAAAAGCCGATGGTATAAAATAAATAAAATCTTCCTCTACTTTAATATCTGTGATTGCCGTATCACTGCATCCAGCTTCATTTAAAGCTATCAACAAAACAGTATACTTTGCAGGAGTTTCTTCAAAATAATGATTTGGATTAGTTTCATTTGACGGATAGACATCTCCAAACTCCCATTTATATGACGTTGAATTTCTTGACGTATTCGTAAAATAGACTTGAGGATTAAACATTGAGACCACATTTTTGTCAACTATAAAATCAGCTTTTGGCATCAGAAATACATCAACAGACAATAGATTTGTAATACTTCCTCCAACTGATCGAATAACATTTAATGATAAAACTCCACTATCAGTTCCAAAATCGACTGTAATTTCATTTGTAGTTGAACTCGCAGACCAACCGCCTGTAAAAGACCAATTATAACTTAGTGCATTTACAACTTGATCGGATGTATATGTTACACTAGATCCAGCGCACACTTTTGTACTGCCCCAAATTGCGCTAAATGAGTTTAAACTCACTATAAAAAAAAATAAAAGAAGCGGAAATTTAAAACGGTTGTTCATTCAAATATTCATTTAAGAGAATAAAGATAAAACATCAAAGTCTATTTTTCTAAAAAATCATATAATAAGTTACATCTTGGTGATTTTTGGCTGAAAACACATAAAATAATTATCTTTATATTTTTCAAATTCAAATTAATGAAGTCTATATCGTTACTCTTTATATTACTCAGTTTAATATTTTTTAATTCGTGCAACGAAAAATCTGAGGGATTGGTTAAAGAAATTATTGTACACTCACCAGAAGAATCAATCAAAGAGTTAAAAAAAGGTAATCAACGCTTTTTAAATGATGAATTAATCAACATCAATCATTTAGAACAAATCGAAATTACAAAACACGGTCATCAACCACATTCTGTCATTTTATCTTGCATGGATTCTAGGGTTCCTCCTGAGATTATTTTTGATCAAGGAATAGGAAATATTTTTGTTATTCGAAATGCCGGAAATTTAGAGGACAGAAATGTATTAGGAAGTATTGAGTATACTGTAAATCACTCAACAGCAAAGCTTATTGTAGTAATGGGACATAGCCATTGTGGTGCGGTAACTGGTGCCGTAAATGATATTAAACATGGACATCTTTCACAACTAGTAGAACAAATAAAACCTTCTATCAAACATCATAAAAGTCATCCAAATGTCATTAACATAACGGCAAAACACAGTGTTAAAGCTACCATCGATGATATAGTATCCAGAAGTTCTTCTATACGAACATTAATTAAACAGAAAAAAATTAAAATAGTTGGTGCCTTTTACGATATTGAAACAGGAATAGTAACATTTATGGAATAAATTATGGAATTCGATCACGTTGGTATTGCCGTTAAAAATATTGAAGAATACTTTCATTCAATGTTACAGCCTGTTTTAGGTATAAATGAATTAAGTGATATTATCATTGATCCTATTCAAAATTGTAAAATCGCATTTGCAACTAGTTCAAATGGTGTTCGACTTGAATTAATAGAACCTCTGAATGAAGAAAGTCCTGTAAATCAAATACTTCAAAAGAAAAAAGGGGGACTATACCATATGTGCTTTGTAGCGAATCATTTTGATGAAGATGTAAAACATTGTCTTGCGAATAAATTCATCGCTTTAAGCAAGCCGCAACCAGCTATAGCATTTGATAATCGAAGAGTGATTTTCTTTTCTACTCCTACTTTTGAAATTATTGAATTGGTGGAAGAGATTTTATAGATTTTAGATGTTAGTTAGTGGAAATAATGAAATCCATGCTTCGAATAACAGCGAAAAGTAAAAAAATAAAATTATCTCTATTTTAATATTTACCGAATTAAATATGAAATCAAAAAACTTACATCTAAAAAAAACATTAATTATATTTTTTAATTTTCTTGTCCCCCTATTTTTTTACAGTCAAAATAATGATTCTTTAAATCAAAAAAACACAATAATTTTAGGCTTAAGGACTTTCTACGAAATTGACAAACCATTTTCTTTAAAAAAACATAAAGAAGCGAATTCGTATTTGTACAATTTTGGATACGGTTTAAAAGTAAAATATCAATATAGTATTAACAATAAGGTTTCTTTTATTTCTCAAACTGGAATTTGGTACTTATGGAATAATTCTGAAAATAGCAATGATATAGGTATATACAAAACACGGAACATTATTTACCCATTACTTTTAGGTATTCAAATTATACCTTTTAACAAATATTATTTATGGTTTAATATATATTCAGGAATTGCAAACAATCAATATATTCAAAGATATGAAAAAGTAAAATCAAATATTAGTTCAAAGTCATTTCCAATTTTAGAATTCAATATTGGTTACAATTTTAATAATCCTTTAAAGAAAGGAAGATATAGAGATTTAGGGATAGGATATGGTAATGAAATTATTAATGGACGAACTTTTAGAAATTATCATTTACATTTTAAATATTTTAGATTTTAGACATTAGTACACGTCCAACCTCGATTAGGTTTGTAGGTTATACCCGAAAGCATCAGCACATAACAACTCCTTCGCGCTCTCCCTTTAAAGTACGTATCCAAGAGCAGTCTGACGCAAAGCAGCAAAACGATATTAGACTTTAGACTTTTAATGATTGGAATTCATTTTTTAGAAAGGTATTACTCAAAAACCTTCTAAATCAACATAATACGGGCGAACATACATTTTCTCAACTGCCCAACTAAACTTATTATTTTGTATTTCAAAGTTCGAATTTTGAAAGAAATCAAAACAAGGCTTGTTTTTCTCTGTTGCAATGTAGTTTGCTTCAACAAATTTTAGATTTAACTTTCTCGCTAGATGAATGGCTACTGAAAGCATTGTTTCTTCCACTTTTCTGCCAATCACTCTACAACTTAAAACAAAATCAGTGAAAATTAAATTTTCTCCTATAACTTGCAAACCAATTACTCCGGTTAAACCTGCATCTCCAAAATTATCTTTTACAGAAAAAGCATAGGTAAAATGGTTCTCGTCAAAACTTCTATCCAACAACTCCTTTTCAGTATAACGAGTAGTCAATAGATTCATTTGATTCGTCTTATTCAATAATTGTAAAACACGTTGTAAATTCTCTGAATTCAACTCTTCGCACTTTACTTTTATATCAATTGATTTCAACCATTCTTCCAAATCGTTAAAACCATTTTTATGTTCTAATCGTTGTTTTTCAATTGAATACAATTCTGTCCTTTTTCTATCTTCCTCACTAATAGCATTCGAATTAAAACAATCCAATTGCATTAAAAAGTGTTTATACAATAAAGGATCTATCGGTAATTCAGGGACTAAGATTTCAGGAAAAGAATGCTTAATTCGCTCTCTTTCAAATGGATTATCATCTAAAAAAACAATAGAATCCAAACCTAAATTCAATTCTTGCGCTATTTCAAAAATATTCTTTGCTTTGTCATCCCAATTAATTCTCCAAGCAACAAAATCAGCTTTTCTTAACACCATTTCTGAATGATTCTCAATCGCATTCATCGCAACTGATTCCTCATTTTTACTAGTAATAGCTAATACAATCCCTCTTTTTGTTAATGATTTTAAAGCTAATTGAAAATCTTTATACGCTTCACCGATTGCATTATGTCCACCTAAAGCTAAATTCTCTGCACCTATATCTCCTACAACACCACCCCAGAGTGTATTGTCTAAATCTATAACTATCAACTTTTTATTTGCTCTTTTCAAACTTAAAAAAGCAGCACTAATATCTTTGGATGCAAAACCAAATACAGTAGAATGAAAAGGTGTTTTACTCAAATACCACAACTTGGAACTATAAGCATTTGAACCAGCCAAAGCGACCCATTTCTGACTATTTAAAACGTAAATATTAGGTAATAAATCCAATTCATTCGCTAAAACAGCATTCATTTTGGAAAGAATATCATATACTCCAAATTCTGATTTTGAAGAGTGTATCCCTTGATAATTTAAGCTATAATTAATTGACCAATTCGCTACAAAAAGTGTTTCTAAACGATTACTCGCTACTTTTAATAAATTCGCAAAATCCTTTACTTCCGAAAGCAAAATGTCCACATTCACATCTTCCCCATTAAGATATGCCGCAAAATGTTTTAAAACTCGCTCAGGTTGTGTCCAAACGATTCCTAATTCACAGGTGTTTTCCCAGCATTCTAAACTGCTATCTATTAATACTTTATGAACTTGATTAAAAGGTGCAATCACTGTTTCTAATCTTTGTTCTATCAAGTCATTCTTTAAATACCCCGAAAGATTATTAATTGAAAAATCAGATATTAAAAGTGCTTTCAAAATAGCTTAGATAAGGTGTTGAATATAGTTAATCAAAGAAGCAATATTTTTCAATTCAACTTCTTTCGCATCAATCAATTCTTGTGTTTTTAAATTAAAAGAAGAACCGAAACTTTTCTGTAAATATTCTTCAATAGTGACTAAAAAATAAACCAACGTTAGACTATCTAATTTTCCCACTTCTGTAAAACCGGCTCTAGAAAAAAGTACTTCGTCTTCCGATTTATCAAGCCTATTCTCGATTTCTTGAGATAAATTAAATTCATCTATCGCATTAAAAACAATTTCCTTTATTTTTTCAAAATCACTCATTTTCAATTCGTTATTTATTGAGAAATAAACGTATAATATATTTTACCTGTTTGACTAACTTCCGTTCCTGAGTAATCGAATCTTGAAAGTTTTGCGTACTTAATTGCCTGTTCAATCATACACGGATTAGCAGAAGAACTTCCTGCTGCATCTGGAATAGCACTAACCACTCGACCGTCTTGTCCAACTTTTATCGTAATAACTACTCGTCCTGAAGAACCGTGACCACAGGTATATCCAGGATTTCTCACATTCCATTCATTATTTTGATGCGGTGAACGTCCTGATAAAGACCACTCTACCATTACATTTCCTTTCACAGCATTATTCGTTCCTGAAGTAGCACCATTAGTTGATTTAGGTGCTGAAGATTTATCATTTTTACTTTGACTTTGCGATTTTTTACGCTCTTCGTCTTGTTCGCGAATTGCCTTTCTTTTCGCTTCCCCTCCTGTTTCTTCGAACATTTTACGTTCGTCATCCTTTATTGATTTCTCAATATCGCTATATGATTTACTAGCACTCCAATTTTCATTAGAACGTTCTCTGGTATCATTCGCATCTCTAACTGTATTGGTTACTTTACCAGCCTCAAATTTAGGTTGCTCTTGAAATTCCAAATTATCTTTTGTGATCTCCAACTTTTGTTCTTCAGGTACATTTTCCATCGCTACCTCTTCGAAAAATGGATGAATCTCCTTGTATTCAGGAACTGATGTTAATTCTAAATACATAAACAATCCAATTCCAGCTGCAAAAGCACCTACAATTCCGAATTTGTATTTATCAATTAAATCAAAAAAGTTATTCATCTCCTACTTTGGGCTTGATAATCTTATTTTCAGGAAGATACAAATAATGCACCTCTGATGCTTTTGTTAAAATTAAGAATTCTTTATTTAATAAACGAATTTGATGGTATTCTACCGGAACGATTAATTTACCTGTAACATCATACACCCCGTGATTATTATTTAAATTAACCACAACCAACTGCTTATCTATTCTTTTTATATCAGTAAAAGAAATTGGAATTGTTAAAGAATCTTTCGGATTCAGTAATCCAACCAAAGAAGCTTTTTCAACTGATGCATAGCCATCATTAAAACTTTCTGCAAAATCAAATTTTGGTGCAATTACAACATTATTTGTCATATCAATAAATCCCCACCCTTTCCCTTTCGAAAAAGCAATTAACGAACTAAACTTACTTAATTGAGAATACGATGCAGGAATTAAAAACTTTCCATAATTATCAATTACACCATATTTTCCTTTTAATCGAACGACCGTATAAACTCCATTAAACTGTCCAACTTCTATAAAATTAGGGAATTCATCGTATTTGATATCTAAAATAATTTTCCCCTCTCCATTCATATAACCCAATTTCCCTTTTTGAGTCACGATTGCCCTTCCGTTAATTAGCGTACCTATATTGTCATATTTGGCTGAATCTATTATTACTCCATTTTTTTTGCAAATACCAAACTTACCTTCCTTTTCAAATACTAGAAGAGAATCATTATAAAAATGAATTGATTCATAAATTGGAGCTACTACTTCGGTACCGTATATATCAATGAAACCTTGATTTTTCCCTATTTGTACTTTAGCAATACCATTTGTAAATGAAAATGCTTCATTGTATTTTTCTTCAATACGTTGAAATCCTGAATTATCGTAATATCCGTATAAACTATCTTTTTTAGCATAAATCAAACCTTCCGAAAAAGTACCTATATCCTCAAAACCAATAGGTAAAACCGTAAAACCAGCTCGATTAATAACACCCACTTTTTCATTCAACCCAACAATTGCTCTTCCGTTTTCGAAATCAGAACCAGATTCATATTGAAACTCAATTACAATATTATTTCCTTTATCAATATATCCGTATTTCCCTTCCTTAACAGCTACTGCAAGTCCTTCATTGTAAAAACCTAAATATTCATAGGTAGGTTCTATTACACAAATACCATTGTAATCCATAAAACCGAATAATCCATTTGCTTTATACGGAATGATCCTTCTCTGTGCATATTTAATATCCTGCTCTAATTCGGCTGTAAAAGGATAATTGGGATAATCTGATTGGAATTGTTGAATACGATTCTCTGTATAATCAACCATAAACAATTGATATAATTTTCTCCAAGCAATTTCTAAATTACGATTGTATGGAAATTGTTTAATAAAATCAGCATACTCTGCTAAAGATTTAGTTTTAATAAACAATTCAAAAATCTTATCTTCTGCATCTTTAACATGTCTATTTCTCGGATAATCATAACAAAATTGAATATACGAATCTATTAGTCCATTCTGTGTAGTTTCTTTATAAATACATAATTCAAGAAATTTATCCGCATCTCTAACAAACTCACTGTCAGGATATTTTTCTATAAAATCTTTTACAGCTTTAGAAGTACCAATTTGATGCGTCACTTCAAATGCTAGAGAATCACGTTTATAAATAGCGTGAAATCGTTCATTAGCCCAATCATTCTTTAAAACAAAATCAGAATACCCCTCTATCGTGTTTATTTTTAAGGCTTTAGTATAATATTCTGAACTCACTTTTGCTCTTATCTCAACAATTCTAATGTATTCAAAATCAAATTTTTGAAGTAAAACACGTTCCTTATCTGGTATTAAACTGAACGTTCTTTCAGCTATGCAACTGTATTTATATGCAGAATCTAATGAATGAAAAGGATTATCTGATCTGAAATAAATAGTCGCTAATCCATAACTTGAAGCCGATGAATCTTTTTTGATTGTTTTATAAAAAATCTTTTTTGCTTCAAAATAATTATATTCCTTTAAAGCTTCAAACCCTTTTTCAATATTGTTCGCTTTAACTGAAAAACAAACAGTTAAAGAAAAAACAAGTAAAAAAAATATGTTCTTCAATTTTATCACAGTCAAATATAAGAATTCGATTACAAGACTACAAGTTGAATGCCAAAAGACTTTATTTAATGTTGGATTTTGGATGGTTAATTTTTAATTAATTGAAAATGGAGAATTAATAGCAAAAAAAAAGCTTCCAAAAATGGAAGCTTTATCTCTTTGTAAAAAAGAATTATTTTTTGATCGTACGGCTGTAACGATTTTGAAACTTATCAATACGACCCGCAGTATCAACAAACTGAACGATTCCTGTAAAGAAAGGATGAGATTTGTGAGAAATATCTAATTTAAATAATGGATATTCAGCACCATCTTCCCATGTAATAGTTTCGCTTGTAGTTGCGCAAGATGGACAAATAAAAGAATAGTCATTTGACATATCTTTGAAAACTACCAATCTGTAATCTTGTGG
>CANCEQ010000053.1 GCA_947375085.1 Flavobacteriales bacterium | reverse complement strand
TCCTGTTTGGGCTAAACCAACTAGATCGCTATCACTTGCAAGCAAGTTAGGAATAGCTTCTAGTTGAATCGGAGTAGGTGCTTCAAACCCCATTTCTGTTAACGACTTCAGCACCTCACTCTTCAACCCGAGTTCCTTAAATGTCATATTTTTACTTAAAATTGAGTGCAAAGATACAGATAAATTGAGGATTTAAAAAAAATAAATATTACTATTTTGTTAATTAACCATAATCAATCGCTAAAAACAGTTAACATTTCAACTATTTTGATGATTATTCTACCTACTTTTGCTTTATGGAAACATTACATTTTAACAGAGAAAAGTCAGGATTGTTTACTAATATCAGTAACCAACTATCTTATAATCAAGCAAGTTTATTAGAATACATACAATTTCCATTCTCAAAGGAAAACTTCAAAAAACAGATCGACTTAAAAGGAAAAACATTCACTTCCAATCAACGTGAAATTCTTTTTAATGTCCTGAATGAAAAATACAATTTAGTATCAGAAAGTGAGAAAGTTACCTCAAATCTGTCCCTTTTAAGAGAACAAAATACATTTACAATTACGACAGGACATCAATTATCTTTATTTACTGGTCCAATTTATTTTATCTATAAAATTCTGCACACCATACGTCTTTCGGAGGAATTAAAAAAAGAATACCCAGACTTCAATTTTGTACCTGTTTTTTGGATGGCTTCTGAAGATCACGATTTTGAAGAAATTCAATCAATTCAATTGTTTGGTAAAACCTTAAAATGGGAAACTGAACAAAAAGGTCCGGTTGGAAGATTCAATATCGAATCGTTTGAACCAATCAAAAAAGAATTTGCAGATTTTTTCGAAAATCACCATGAAAGTGAAATCAAAAATCTACTTAAATCATATGAAGGTAAAAGTTTAGGAGAAGCTACTTTTAAATTTGTAAATCAACTATTTAAAGAATATGGATTGATAATTATTGATGGAGATAATCTTCAATTAAAAACAGAATTTAAATCTACGATTGAAAAGGAAATTAAAACCCGATTTTCATATACTGAAGTAACTAAAACTAGTGAATCACTTCAAGAAGAAGGAATCAAACTTCAAATTACACCTAGAGAAATCAATTTATTTTACATTGAAAACAACTTACGTTCTCGTATTCAGTTAATTGAAAGCAATTACTTTATTGAAGAAAAAGGAACTTTCACTCAAGAAGAAATCTTAAATTTATTAGAAAAACATCCTGAATCGTTTTCTCCTAATGTGGTTTTAAGACCGTTATACCAAGAAACGATTCTTCCAAACCTATGCTATCTAGGTGGCGGAGGTGAAATGGCTTATTGGCTTCAACTGAAAGGCATTTTTGATAATGTTCAAATTCCATTTCCTTTAATTCAAGTGCGAAATTCATTTTTACAAATTGATTCGGGATCTCTAAAAAAATTAGAAAAAATCAATTTAATGATTGAAGATATATTTATTTCAACAGAGGAATTGAAGAAAAATTATGTTCTTAAAAATTCTGCTGATGAATTAAATTTTGAAAACATAGATAAATCATTTTTAGAATTTTGCGATACAATATCTAAACAAATTATTCAAGTAGATTCTAACTTAAAAAGTTACAGTGAAGCAGAAATTTCGAGACTTGAAAAACAATTGATTTCAATCAAACAAAAATTGATAAAAACAGAGAAAAGTAAACATGAAAATAGCCTCTCTCAAATCGAACAATTGAAAAATAAGCTGTTTCCAAACGGAGGACTTCAAGAAAGGTCAATGAACTTTTTCTCCATTTGCTCTGATGGAAATGTTTATAGTCACCTTACTGAAATTTATAATTCAATCGATCCTTTCGGAAATGATTTAATTATAATTAAGTGATTTTAGCGAATTAAAAAACATAATATGCAATTTATCAAAACATTAACAACATTTAAGATTGATTCAATTTTGTTCATTATTGCTTGAATAAATCCTTATAAAAAACACTTATTTTTACAATAATTCATTTATCTTCACGTTTCTATTTTTTTGATTATTTACATGCGGTTTTTCATTCTGTTATTTTCCTTATTTATACTTTTCTCCTCTTTCGGGCAAGAAGTAAAAATAACAGGGCGATGTATTGATAAAACAAACACTCCAATTGAATTCGTTATCATTAAATGCAAACAAGCGAATGATTCTATTGTTTATTCAAATGACAAAGGGGAATTTGAAATCATTGCACATCAAGAACCAGTTATTGAAATTAAATTTAAAATAAATGAATTTGAAGAAATTAGATCAATTAAAACTTCAAATAAATTGGTTTATCAGATTGAAAATGTAAAATTTAACTACTCTCAATTTAAAACTGTTATCGTCTCAGCAGAGAAATCAGATCCATTCGAAATTCCAAAATTAGCACATATTGATTTACAAACAATTCCAATGGGAAGTGTTGAACGATCTCTAGTTTACACAACCGCTGCTACTTCAAACAATGAATTAACTTCTAACTACAATGTTCGTGGTGGAAATTACGATGAAAACCTTGTTTACGTTAATGGATTTACAATAAATAGACCCTTTCTAACTCGATCTGGACAACAAGAAGGGATGAGTTTTATCAATTCTGCTCTAGTTAAAGATATTCGTTTTTCTGGTGGTGGATTTGACGCTCAATACGGAGACAAACTTTCTTCTGTTTTAGATATTACGTATAAAACACCTGATAGTCTGAAAGGTTCAGCAATGGCCTCTTTACTTGGTATTGAATCTCATATCGAAAATAAGATTGGGAGTCGCTTTGATTATTTAGTTGGGGCGCGCTATAGAAACAATGGTTATCTATTAAATGCTTTACCGACAAAAGGCTCCTACAATCCAATTTTTATGGACGCCCAATTCTTAACCAACTATCAATTAAACGAAAAATTAAAATGGTCAGTTATCGGACATTTTTCTTCTAATCGTTATCGTTTTGCTCCTCAATCTTCAGAAACTGATTTTGGAGTAGCGAATGAAGCGTATCGTTTCAAAATTTATTTTGACGGTCAAGAAAACACTTATTTTCAAACATTTACAGGTGGAACTTCTTTAAAATGGGATGTCTCAAAAAAGACAAAACTTGATTTCTATGCTTCTGTATTTAACAGTAACGAAAGAGAAAAATACGACATTCAGGGACAGTATTTTATCAATCAATTAGAAACTGATCCATCAAAGGAAAAATACGGTGACTCTATCGCAGTATTGGGAATTGGAACATTTTTAAATCACGCTAGAAATGAATTAAATGCAACAATTGCTTCATTTTATCACAACGGCGAACACATTCTTAAAAAAGGTTTCAAAGACTCTTTAAAAAACAATTATTCGAATCAAAAATT
This sequence comes from Flavobacteriales bacterium, assembly GCA_947375085.1. The sequence goes on along the minus strand of CANCEQ010000053.1, from coordinate 12,690 downwards.
GATTTGGGGATTCAATTTTCAGCATGATGTGTTCAAAGATATTTTAAGTGAATGGAAAGTCATTGATTCTGCAGGTTACAACTTACCTCACACTTCTTCATCTAATGAAATACAATTACATCAATCTATAAAAAGCAATCTAAACCTTCAAACTTTTCGAGCAACTGGATATTTGCAAATGAATTCAATATGGTCAAAAATACAACGAAATAAAATTGTTTCTATAAGCAAAAAAAACACCGACTCAACAAAAACGAAAACCACGACTTTTTATACTGATACTATTAAAGAATCATCCACTAAAATTGCGTTTAACTATGGTCTTAGAGCAGGTTACACTCAAGTAAACAATGATTTTTATTTAACACCTCGTTTAAGCTTAACCTATTTCCCTAGAATTTATATGGTTGAAAGAGGGAAAATTGTTAGAAGAGATGTTCGTTACCGTTTTTCTACAGGTTTATACTACCAACCTCCTATTTATAGAGAATTTAGGACCTACGACGGCAAATTAAACACAGATGTTAAATCACAAAAGTCGGCTCATATTGTTGCCGGGACAGATGTTTATTTCAACATGTGGGATAGAGAATCACCTTTTAAATTCACTGCCGAGGCTTATTACAAGTACTTGTGGGATGTCAATTTATATCAAATTGATAATGTTCGAACAATGTATTACGCTAATAACAATGCTACAGCTTATGCTTACGGACTGGATTTGAATGTTCATGGTCAATTCATCAAAGGTATAGAATCATTTTTCAAGGTAGGTTTAATGAGTACAAAAGAAAGATTAGCTACTGACACTTATTACAAGTACTACAACAAATCAGGTGAATTAATTCAACCAATGGTAACCTTAGATCAAGTCCATTTTGATAGTGTTAAAGTAGATCCAAAATATATCCCTAGACCAACGGATCAAATGTTGAATTTCGGAGCATTAATTCAAGATAAAATGCCTGGTTACGAAAGTATTAGTGTACAGATGGGGGTTCAATTTGGAACACCTCTACCCTACGGACCGCCCAATTTCAAACATTACCAAGATACACTTCGCTACAAACAACCTTATTTCAGGGTAGATTTAGGTATGTCATATGACTTATTAAAAAAGCAACAAGACAACTTCAAAAAATTACGTAAAAACTTCAGTGATGCCATACTGTCTTTCGAAGTGTTCAATCTATTAGGATTCAACAACATACTCTCCAAACAATGGATTCAAGATGTGAATGGAAGATATTACTCTATCCCTAACTACTTGACTCAGAGACGATTTAATTTAAAGTTGATTTTGAGGTTTTGAGATGGATATGAAAGTGGGAAATTAAAAATATTCGACAATAATATAGTTAGTGGCAATTGCTCGACAAAAATCTCGCTTCGGGCTTGGGGGACATCGGGAAGTTTTAAAATTTCACTTCGACTTAAGTTCACCAAGGACAACAAACGAACTCTATTAAAATAAAACTCAACTATGACAAACATAATTAATTGAAACTTTCACAGTAATGAGACGACCTAGATTAACAGATGAACAAAGACGTTTAATATTTGAGGAAATTAACGAGCGTAAAGCTCTTAGAATTCTTCACGAAAGACGAAAAAGGTTATACAATAGGCAATATTATAGAAAAAGTACTTTTTTTATATCAATGTGGGCTATAAGATTAATTTATGTAATAATGTTTTTTGTAATAGTGTTCATGGATAGCATTTCTGGTGGATATAGAGACGAAGTTGTAAAGTATAACAAATCAGAAAGTTATAATATTTACACAAAGCGAAATGGGACATATTTGGAAACATGTATTAAATTCACAACAAATAAGAATAACTATACTGCTTATTTCTACGAAGAAAATCTCCCTCCTTATATTAGCAATGGAGATACTCTACAAATTGAGCGTGATATATTCAATAAGTCAATTTTCTTTACAAGAAAAGATTGGGATTTGAAATACCGTATTGATTCATACTTTGATGACATATTATGGTTTATAAATCTGCTGGTAGTCATTTTTACATTGATTTCATTTGCATTCAATGATGGATTATACAAATTCAATAATATGGTTTTAAAATTCGTATGTACAAATATTGCAATATCATCTTCTATATATTTATTAGTTAGATTGTATTACCTTGTATTTGGATAAATTAAAGTAGGTCGCTCACTCATAACAGCCAATAACAACTGTTTTGCGACAACGGGCTGAAAAGTACTGTGTTTGCTAGCCCGCTGACACCTAGTAGCAAAACGTTACATGAAACCTTAAGACATATTAAACTTTAAAAATTAAATACTTATATAGTAATTATCAAAATGAAAACCTTTAAGCAGACGGACATCAACCTTGACAAATACCAGTACATTATAGAAAATGACGGTATTTCCGTAATTAGACGGAGATTATTATCAGTTACCAAGAGCTTTGTTCCATTTGAAAATATTGGAAAAGAAATAATATGGGAAAAAGAACGGAAACTCAGTTGGTTAATCATTTCTGCCTTTTTCCTTATTTTAACTCTTGTAGTATTTTACAAAAGGTTAAGTCACAGCGGTCACGTTGGTGACTCAGCTGAAATTTTCTGGCTGACTTTAAGTTTAGTATTTTATCTAATTTTTGCTTTCAAAAGAAAAAACTACATGTTGCTTCTTAATGTTGATAAAAAGAGTGGAATTAAATTTATCGGCATAAAAATCTACAAGAAACGAGTAAGTCATTTTATTGAGCAATTAATTCAGCAAAGAGATCAATACCTAAGTGTTAAATACCCAATTTTTGAAGGACTAACAATCGATGAAAATATATTTTGTGTAAATGCTGAAATAAAACCCTGTGATGCCTTATTTCTAAAGAAACTTACAAAACATTCTATCGAACAAATGATATTTGAAAATGAATACTCAGAAATTAAAAAGCCATATGGAATTAAAAGTGTTACAACTGAACAGAATGCTAAAAAAATTCTAAAAGAGTATCAAAACAAGCTAATAAGCGAAGGAAAATATATTTTCATCAATGAATTTTCAGGTAATGATTATTATTTAGGATTAGTTAAAAATATTAATAATCCTTATAAAATTATGGAATTTGCTGAGACCAATGGAATTAACTATGACTTGGAAACAAAGGACATAATAAAAAAATGTAAAGAGTGGGATAAAGAGTTTGGTATTCAGTTAATAGGAATTGGTTTCGACTTTTGTGAGTTTGAAATCAAAAATAAGAATATTGATTACACCAAGTTAGCTGCTGAGGTTTATGAATTTTGCCCAGACATAGTTGAACAAGGGACAGAGACAGTTGAGGCACTTGAAAGCGAAATAAAAAAAGAAGGAACAATTTTTTTATGGTGGGATTAAATAATAATTTAGCATATCAATACAGGTAGTTGGTAATATGACGGAAATACACAAAGCACTCACAACCAAATCAATAAGCACTAAAACGACAACTATAATTTCAAAGATGACCGTGAAAAGAACATACTAATTATAATTAGGACTAAGACTGAAACAGCACAAGGATTTGAAATCAGCACAAAGAGAATAAGTGAATTTATATAGACATTCCAAAAATGTGAAAATGACGTACATGAAGTAAAGAGATATTAACTAGCATTTAGTAAAACATTAAAGAACAATTAAATAAACTCTAAAAAATTAAAATACTTTTAAATAATATCAAAAATAGAATGGCAAACATCAATCCACACATCAATTACAACGGAAATGCTGAAGAAGCATTCAACTTTTACAAATCTGTTTTTGGCGGAGAGTTCACAAAAATTATTCGTTTCAAAGATTTAGCGAGTGATGAATTTCAAGTACCTGAAAATGAGGAAAACAAAATAATGCATATCTCACTACCTATCGGAAATACCGTTTTAATGGCGAATGATGTACCTGAAATAATGGGAAGAACCAACGAAAACGAAAATAGAAGTAAAATTGTGATTACAGCAGAAAGCAAAGAAGAAGCTGACAAAATTTTCAATGGTCTTTCTGTTGGAGGTCAAATTGAAATGCCTATTTCTGATAGTCCTTGGGGTACCTATTTCGGGATGTTTAGAGATAAATATGGCGTAGAATGGATGGTGGATTTTGATGGGAATAAATAAGAAATGAGTATAATCTCAAAATTAACAAAATGATAGGAACTTGGAACGGATATTATCAATTTGATAATCAACAAATTCAAAAAATAAAGGGGTTTGATAAAACCAATTTCAAAATTGTAATTGAAAAATTTGATGGTTGTAATTTTGAAGGCAAAGTGTTTGATGATATAGAGACTGGAGGAATGTCAGGTGAAGGTGAAATAAGTGGGACTTATAAAAACACAACTATTTCATTTACCAAACAAATGCCAATTCAGACTCTTATCGATCTGAAAACTGGTGAAAAATATCAAACTGATAAAAAACATGCTCCTCTATTTTACAAAGGCACAAAAATAAATTCCGATCAATTTGTAGGTGAATGGAAATTTAAATACAAGATATATTCTATTTTTGGTCTAATACCTATACTCTATCGACCTGCAAAAGGAAAATGGGAAATGACTTTTGAGAAATAAAATTTGTAAAATCAAATTATTGATTGAATCTACTCCCTATACAAAAATCGTTTAAAATAGTATCTTTGTAAAAAATCGAATCATTATGGAAATCTTATTACAATTAGCCCTTATTATCCTACCTGCTGGAGGTGTTTTTTTAACAGTTAGTTTATTCTTGAAACGTCAAGGAGAAAAGGAAGTTCGCCACTTACAAATTGAGTTACGCAAAGAACGTCAGAATTTCTTTTTGCCTAGTAGAGTTGAATCTTATCAAAGAGCAGTGTTGTTTTTAGAGAGAATTCACCCAAACAGTTTGGTGATGCGTTTACATAATCCAGCATCATCAGCAAAAATGTTTCAAGCAGACCTTTTAAAAGCGATTCGTGAAGAATATGATCACAATGTTGCACAACAAATTTTTGTTTCTTTACAAGGTTGGAAAATGGTAAAAGATTCAAAAGAAGAGACAATTAAAATCATCAATTTAGCTGGAAATCAAATGGGTTCAGTCGCTACTTCAACTGATTTAGCATCTAAAATATTTGAAATCGTTGGAGAAGTTGGAACACTTCCTACCGAAATTGCTGTTGAGTTTTTGAAAAAGGAATTACAAGAATTATTTTAATAAAAACAATAATTTTTATATTATAAAACTAAAATAACCGTGAGAAAATTTCTCACGGTTATTTTTTTATGCTTTTATTCTTTTTAAGCTATCAATTGATGAATTTTAAATAACCTAAAAAAGATAAATCAGGATATCTATTTAACCCTTAAACTTCTTCCAATCTGTAAAGATGTCGTTTGTCTAATTCCATTTAATTGACAGATTTTCGCTATTGTAGTATTCTGTTTCGTTGCAATTTCAGACAACGTATCTCCTGCTCTCACTTTATAATATTTATGAATTGGGCGTAAAACAATTGGTCTTGTAGGTAATTCATTAGTCGATTCACCTTGTTCTAAGAAATCAGAAGGTTTTGCTCCGGGACGAAACAAATCTTTGTGCACCATTAGATTTTGATCCTTTAATTTTAAATTATCAAAATCAATTACCTCTTCAGGATTCATAGGAGCATCGTAGAAACGTAATTCAAAATGCAAATGTGCACCAAAAGAATGACCTGTATTCCCACCCAAACCGATTGGGTCACCTGCCTTAACATCTTGATTCGGAACACATAAATGTTCGTTTAAATGCGCATAAAAAGATTCTAAACCATTGTAATGACGAATAATCACAAGATTACCAAAACCACCTTCGTTGAATTTAGCATATCTTACTTTACCAGACCAAGCAGCTCTAACCGTATCCCCCACGTTTAAGGCAATATCAATCCCATTATGATTTCTTCCCTTTCTTGGTCCGTAACGAGAAGTTACATTTCCGTGAAAAGGTACATGAAATCCATCATCATGATCTTCATTTACACACAACCAAATCGTATCTTTTAATTTCCCTAAATCATTTCTTCGATCAGAAGTATAACAAACTTCATTATCCCAAGTTTGAACATAATTCAACATAGGATTAGAAGAAATAATATTATAAAGATGATCATTTAAAATACCATCAAATTGATCTTCTTTAACAAAATCCCATTTTTTATTCGCATAAAGTACAACTTTACCTCCAGGAGTATCAATTGTATCTAAAACAACTTGAGAATAATAAGAAAATGAAATCCCTATTAAGAAAAGTATGGATATATATTTAATCATAAAAGCTCTACTTTTAAGAAAACATTTAATCAATTCATTATTAAACAATTAATTAAAACAGATTGTTTTCTCTTTATTTTTTGAGTTTCAAAGATACGTATTTAAGGTTATTTATCCACTACATCCATCACTAAGATGTTGTACATTAAGTCTTCATTTGGTTTAACAAATCCCTCTGAACCCTTTGCACCATAAGCTTCTGAGGAAGGAACAACTACTAACATTCTATCTCCTTTTTTAGCATTTATTAACGCTTTTTTCAAGCCAGGGATAATTCCTTTGTCTGTCATATAAAGTGTATAAGGCGAATTTGTTCTATATGAATTATAATACATTGGATTCGTTTCACTGCTAATCATACTATGAAAAACAATCCCATTATTTTCATTGAATGTATTTTTCTGTGCTTTATTTTCTTCAAATAACCAAACCTTAGTTCCATCAACAACTCTAGTTGGTTTTTGTTTTTTCACAATATGAATCGTTAAATAATTGATTGAATTAGGTGGAACAAACCATCCTTTTTCACCCTCTTTTTTAATTCCTTTTTCACCTCTAGCTAAATCTGCAGGAATCAAAACTCTTGCAAAATCGCCGACTTTCATATTCTTAATAGCAAAATCCCAACCTTTGGTTTGCATTTGATAACCTACTACAAAAGGAAATGTTTCTTTTTTCCATAGGTGATTTCCGTCTACAATAGATCCATCTTTTAAGGTTACTTTGTAATCAATCAAAATTACATCTCCTTTAGAAACCTTCTCTCCTTCCCCGTGTTTTAACCAAGAAATAACAATTCCATTATCAAAGGATTTTGTATCTTTTACATCAATATCATCTGAATTTAATGCAGTCTTTTTATTTCCAACTGATTTTTTAACCTCATTCTTAACAACAACATCTTCTTTGATTTTACTTTTCTTCACCCCCTCGGTTGTACATGCAATCAATGTGCAATAAAACCCTGCTAAAAGAACTATTTTATTCATTTATGTATATTATTTTGAATTATTTAAAATCAAAAAAGAGATTTTAAATAACTTGTTTTTTAACTATCTCTACTTTAATAATTCAGTTACTTGAACGTCTATTACCAAAGGAGTTAATGGTGGTATTTTATTTAAATCACCTGTAATCCCATGAGCTAAATGACTAGGAATAATCATTTTAGCTTTATCTCCTACTTTCATCTTTTTTAACCCCTCTTGAAGACCTGTTTCAACTTGACTATGATCAACTTCAACTTCTAGCACCTCATCTTCACCCGTTTCATAACAAACCTTCCCGTCTAATTGAGTGACCTTATATTTCACATCTATTATAGAACCAACTTTTATAGGTTGACCATTTTTAGATTCATAAATATAATATTGTAAACCAGTACCTGTAGATGTTAATTTCCAATCGCTATGTTGTGCTAAAAATAATTTAATGGCAATTTTCTCTTCCTCAGCAATCGTTTTGTTTAATTCCATTGATTTTTCTTTCGACCAATCAATTTCTTCCACAGGCTCTTCATTTGAAGAACAACTCAATAGGATTAAAAATAAAAAAAATGATAATTTCTTCATGTCAAAAAAGTGTCTACAAATGTAAACGTTCTTTTTTACATTACGTTACGATTTATATATCTTTCCAAAGAATTAAAGTTGAATGATGTTAACGAATTATATTAACCACACCTTTCTCAAAATATTTTTGATCATTTACCTCGTCTTTCAAAATCATTGTCCAAGAATAGGTTCCTACAGGTAATTTGAGTGACTTATATATTCCATTCCAACTCTCAGTGGAATCATATGATTTCCAAACCATTTCTCCCCATCTATTATAAATAGCTATTTCAAAATCTTTCATTGAATAACCGGCCATTGAATATTTCCAAACATCATTTACGCCATCACCATTCGGAGAAAATGAATTTGGTGAATAAATTAATAAGGCTGGCTTCATTTGAATAATTTGAACAATGCTATCCAAACAATTTCCACCAGCTTTTGCCGTTAATTTAACTAACACATCTCCTTTTAATGAATCATTAAATAAAAAAGATGGATTTTCAAAAGTACTATTTCCAGTATAAACACCCGACATATCCCACTGATAATCAACCGCTCCTAATGAACTATTATCTAATTGATATTCAGAAAAAAAACCATCATCAGCAGATTTTGAAAAAGTAAAATTAGCAATTGGCTTTTTAGAAACTTTCAAACTATCACTGACTATTAGCGAATCTTTACATCCATCAATTGTTGTTACTACTAGTCTGAAACCATACGTACCAATACGATCTGTTGCATACGTTATTTGGTTTTGGTTGACAAAAATCCCACCATCTGAAAATCTCCAAATTGAACTTTGAATTTTTGAGGGATCCATTGTATTGATCAAGTTAAATTTTGCAGGAGAACATTGCTCTGGATAATCTACTGTAAAGGTTGGTTTTACTCCAGTTGATGATGCTACTTTAATTGTAAAATTTACAGTTTCAGGAGAAGGACAATTATCCGAAACAACTACTAGATAATCCCCAGTAACATTCGTTGTATAGTTTGAATTTAAAGTTGAAATACCAGATGAAAGTGGTATATAATTTTTTGACCAAACTACAGTATATGGTGCAATACCGCCAGTAATATTTTGCACACTCAAAGTTGCTGTTTGATTTGAACAAATCGATACATCATTAGAAACTGTTGCAGAAAGTGGTTCTAGAACAGTTACTTTTATAAACTTTTTAACAGATTCACAACCATCAATATTGACTGCTTTTACACCGTATGACTTTGTTTGAGATGGCGTCTGAGTTGGAATAAAAGACTGTGTAGACCCTAAAGTGCTAAAATCATCCCATACATATGTATAAGTTGTTCCACCAGTTGCCAAAACATTGAAGTTAACAGTTTCATTGTGACAAACTATTAAATCATTTGAAACAGATAGACTAATATTTGTAGAAGATCCTGTCAAAATAGTAGATTCAGAAGCTGTACAACCTGAATTATTTCTAGACATTACATTATAAGTTCCAGCAGTCAAACCTGTTTTAACATTTGAAATCTGCCAAGTAATTCCACCATCAAAACTATAATCATTCGCATTTAAACTTGAAAGTGTTATTTGTCCATCTGGAATTAAAGCACATAAATTAGGTTCAACAATTACAGAAGATAAGGTTAACTGAACTACTGAACTTAATACATTTGTAGATTCTGAAGTGATACAACCAGATAGATTTCTTGACTGAACGACATAAGTCCCATCTACTAATCCTGTTTTAACATTTGAAGTTTGCCAATTACTCCCTCCATCAAAACTATAATCAGTTGCAGTTGCTGAAGTGATTGTAATTGAACCATTCGAAACTAAAGTACAAGAAGTATTTGGAGACGTTGTAACAGTTTGGACAGGAGCTGAAATTAAACTTGTCAACACAATATCATCTGAAACAGTACATCCAGAAGCATTTCTAGACATCACTTTATAAGTTCCTACACCTAGTCCCGATTGAGAATTTGATAAAACCCAAGTAACACCGCCATCGAAACTATAATCCTGAGCTGTAGCTGAAGTAATTGATATAGAACCATCTGGCGAACCAATACAAGTTGAGCTCGGCGTGATTGAAACTGTTTGCGTTGGAGGTGTTAAACTACTCGTTAAATTTACTGTGGAAGAAACTATGCATCCTACTGCATTTTTAGATACAACAGTATAACTACCCGCACTTAAGTTAGACTTAATATTTTGAACCTGCCAAGATTGACCATTATCAAAACTATATTGAACTGCTGTAGCGCAGGTAATCGTAATTTCTCCATCACCAGCCCCTGAACAAGTAGCTGATGAAATAAAAGAAGTAGTTTGTGAAGGAATAGTTGGAACTGCAGTAATACTTACTGTTGACGAAAAGATACATCCTCCAGGACTTTTTGATTTAACAGTATAACTACCTACCCCCAAACCCGATTTTACATTTGAAGCCTGCCAAGTTACACCGTTGTCAAAACTATACTGATTAGCTGAACCAGCAATAGTTGAATTAATAGTGATTTGACCATCATTTACCCCATTACATGTAGAAACTGGCAGAATTGTAGTTGTATGATTAGGTAATGAAAAAATAACTTTGATAACATCCTTCTTTCTACAAACTGGTTTAAATGTTATATCATCGATCGCAAAATCATTTCCCGTATTAATCGTGTTTTGATTGTAAATACTAATTACAGCAGAAGTGCTAGATCCTGAATTCCAAGCATTTGTAAACTGATCCCAAATAGCTTGCTTCACATTTGCATTGAAAACTGGTCCAATTTGAACACCATTAATAAAAAATTGAAGTCTTGCATAATTTGTAGCATCATTCACCGCAGTAGCTACCCAAGCACCAAACATATAATCGGAATTAGGTGTAACAGTTATTGTTTGTGACCAAATCATAGAGTTTGGAGTTCCTGAACCATTTACCACCATCATTTTTATTCCTGGTGTTGCTGTATGATCTTTAAAATAAACAAAACCAGTATGTGCTTTATCTATACTATCTGTTACCATATAACTTCCGGCAGCAATAAGAGGTCCATAAGCAATTCCACCCCAAATACCTAAACCACTTCCTAAAGAATAACTACTAGTAAATCCTGTATTCCCTGATTCAAAATCACCATTTACAACTAAATTCGTTGATAAAACTGTTCCTACTTCAACTGAATCTTTTCCAGAAGTGGTAACTGTTATTGTTTTTCCATGTGTATTATTCGACCAATTATAATAACCATATCCATTCGGTGCAGTTAGAATTAAAGAAGATCCTGGACATAAAACTGTGTCATTCCCTAAAAACAAAGCAGGTTCGCTCCCAGTACATTGAGAAAAAGTAGAATTGAAATAAGTAGAAAAAAGGGCAAATAAAATAGAAATAAAGACGTAGTTCTTCATAGTTAACATTTCATAGTTTATAGCAATTATACTTCAGACGCACTAATGTAATAAAAAGTTGCTTTTCTAACAAATTAGTCTTCAACTATTATTTCTTTAACACGTCCAACTTCACCTGTTTCCAACATTACTTTTATTCCATGCGGATGAAATTGAGAATTAGTCAAAATCTTCTTTACAAATCCATTTGTTAACTCACCTGTTCGTTGATCTTCTTTAAGTACAATATTTACCTCAAGACCAATAGAAATGTTTTTTCTTGATTTTCCGTCTTGCATTATCTTCTTTTCTTTTTCTTAACAACGGTTGTATTTGGAGCTACTTCAGGTTTAGATTGCAATAGCTGATTAGATAACAATTTATCAATTAATTCATCTTTAGATAGATGTTGGAAAACAGATTTAATTTTTTCCTTGAATTCAGGACTTAGTTCGTGATTTATTTTCGTTTTAAAAATTCGTTTTGCCCACAAATAGGTATTATTCTCCTCAACACTTTCCTGACTTGGTTTTGATAATTCATCAAAGTTGATTCCTAATTCTAATCCAAACTCAGCTAATTCTTTTAATTCTTCTTGTTGAATTACAGTTAAAGCAAAACCTTTAGCTCCTGCTCTAGCCGTCCTACCACTTCTATGAACATATGTTTCATAAGTTTCTGGTAAATGATAATTCACAACGTATTGAATATTTTTCACATCAATTCCTCTGGCAGCCAAATCAGTCGCTACTAAAATAGAAACGTGACCTTCTCTAAATTGGTCCATTATTCTATCTCTAATAGGTTGAGATAAACTTCCATGCAAAGCTCCTGAAGAAAATTTACTAATAGCTAAATTTTTAGCTAATTTATTTACCGCTGCTTTCGTTCTACAAAAAATAATCCCTTGTTGACCTTCACGTTCATTTAAGAAATGTGTCAAAACATCTAACTTCTGAATTGGATCAACTACTACATATCGATGTTCAATTGCCTCATTACCTGAAATTTCCATATCAACAGAAACTTCAACACAATTTTTTGACATGTAATTATGAACGATGTTTTTTACTTCACTTGAAAGTGTAGCTGTAAACAACCATGTTCGTTTATTTTTTGGAAGGATTTTATGTATTTCTAAAAAATCATCTTTTAAAGCAGTTAACATTTCATCTGCCTCATCCAAAACTAAAATCTTAATTTTAGATAAATCAACAGCTTCTTTATCAACTAAATCCAGTAACCTTCCAGGAGTTGCTACTAAAACTTGTGCCCCTTCAGAAATTTGCTTGATTTGGGGCTTGATCGGAACTCCCCCATATGCTACTACAACAGATATTTGATTCGTTGAAAAAGTTTCAATCACCGAACTTACTTGTTGACCTAATTCTCTTGTAGGAACTAAAACCAAAACTTGGGTCGATGAATCAGTTCTGTCAATAGAAGCCAACAATGGCAAACCAAAAGCTAA
>CANCEQ010000052.1 GCA_947375085.1 Flavobacteriales bacterium | reverse complement strand
GGAGCAATGTGGTCCAATTTCCTTTTGAGGTATTTCTTTTTGATTTAATACATTTTTCAAATACGCGATTTGTTCGGGTAATTGTGGTAGAATTTCTAACACTTTATTCTTTACTGAAGCAATGGTGAATAGCTGTTTTACATCAATGTTACCATTTTTAACATATTGATTATTAATATGAATAATTGAAATATCCACTAAATCAATTCCAGAATTTGTTATTGTATAATACTGAACAGATGCATCTAATTCATAGATTCTAGATACAGAAGTTGAACTTTTTACTTCATATGCTTTCCAACCTTCATCATCTTTCACTAAAATATCCAAAGCAACTAGCACTTCGTTGAATTGAAATGCTGCTTCATAAATGACAGTAGCTCCCTTTTCTATTTCTTCTTTTGTTTTAATGACAGCCTTCTGAAAATCAAATACGGTTTCTGGGGTGCAATCTACTCCTCCAGGAAAAAGTTGTTGAGATAACTGCCCCACCTTATTTCCTTGTGAGAATATCGCTTCTTTTTGCGGACTTAATTCATCTCTTAATTCACGATGAAATTTAGATAAATACAACGCTTTTTCGCATTGTAGTCCTTTTAGAAAACTTGATTTGGAGAGGATGTGTTTTTGCATATTTTATAAATATAAGTTTGTTTCTGGTTTAATTATTAATGACGACAGAACTCCATTTAAAAAAAAGTTTAAATAAGTGAATTTTAATTTTATTCAATTGGCCAATCAGATAGTTTTTTAAAATCAAATTCATATTTAAATCTTGCTATTTCTTTGTGTTCAATAGTAGTAAAAACTACATCTCTATCTATAGGGTGTTTGTTATCTTCAATTGAATAAATGAAATAAGCATTATTTATATTGAGATCTAAATCTATACATTTTTCAAGTTTTGAAATAGTTGGTCGCTTTATATTTTTTTTATTATAATGATTTAAGTTTACAAAAAGAATTACTGATACCTCAAACTCTAAAGAGATTTCAGTCAGCTTATTAAGTATAAAGTTGCTTTTATTTTTAATTTCATTATAATTATTCGATTTTAATAAATCTCCACTTAGTATATAATTTAATCTCAATAGTATTAATTCAATTTTATTTTCTGTTTTTAGTTTTTGACATTTGATTTTAAATTGTGCTAAGAAAAAACTTAGGTTTATATCTTCCTCCAATTCATCATCTCCAATAATTAATGATGAATTTAATAGTAACTTCTCTTTATAGTGAGGAAGTACGCAGCTTAAATCTTTATGTTGTATTTCAAGGGGAGTTTTTAAAATTAATGAGCATAGCTTTTTCTTTTCAAAATTTACATACCAAGAAGAGGATGATAAATAAGTCGGTGTGTTTGTGTCAAAACATATGTTTTTAAACATCGAATAGCTGAATTTTTCAGGCATATAAAAGTCTGAAACTGCTAAAATTGTAACTTTACCCACTTCCCAACCATTTATAGAACGATCAAGATCTCGAAAACCAGATTTCACATACTGTTTAGACTTCTTTTTGTACATACTTTACCTATTATTTATTTCAGAACTATGTTCTTTCATTTTCTTAAACAAAAATATTATAAGACTACGACAAAATGCGGCTGACTTATTAAAGCTTAAATTAATTAGTTGAATCAATATGTTTTTTTCTACTTGATTTCTTTCTGATTTTTTAACGTGAATTTTTTAAAAATATAACATATGTTTTAAATATTTAAATAATGATTTTGATTATATTTGATTCATACACATTACTTGAGTTATGAAAAAAGCAAATTGGAAACAACAATCTTTAGAAAAACAGTTGGAATTTAAAAAGAAACTTGGATTGACAAAAAGTGGTAAATTCAAAAATGTTGAATATGAACATATCCTTTCCGATGAAGATGCTTTAACTGGAGCAATGTTTTATTGTTATGGTGATTCTAATGTGTGGCAAAACCTTCAAGAATGGGCGAAAGAACAAAAGGGAAAGAAAATTAATTTTGCTGGAACAGGTTTGAAAAATATGCTAAGAAGTGAACATATACCCTATAACTTTTTTCATCCTTTAGAAAATTTAAAACAAACGAATCAAAAACTATTAATTGATTTTTTACATAAATTATTCGATGGAAAAATTCAAATAGATAGGGTAGATGCTATTAAAATTGAGTTTGCATCTCATCTTACCTCTGAGGAGTTATTAAATGATAAAACTTCATTTGATGTCTATATTGAATTTACCAATAATGGAAAATTATGTGGTTTAGGGATAGAAGTGAAATATACTGAGTTATCTTACGCTTTCGGTGAATCAGAGAAAGAGAAGTTAGAAAATAATGATTCCGAGTATAACCAAACAGCAATTAAATCAAATTATTTTATTGAAGAAACCTATCCTAAACTTCGTTCAAAAAAATTAAAACAGCCTTGGAGAAATCATTTGTTAGGTATTAAGCTTTTACAAATGAATCAATTACAACATTTTTATTCAGTTCATTTTTATCCTTCTGGAAATACGTATCAGAAAATGGTATCAGATGAGTATTTAAATTGCATAAAACCAGAATATCAACACACTTTCATTCCAATTACTTTCGAGAAATTTATTGCGACAGCAGAGAGTGTGTTTGAAGAAAATACTTTTAAAGATTGGATTAACTATTTAAAAGATAGGTATTGAATTACAAAATGAAATTTAAAAACATTCTTCCCGCGATCATTAAAGATCTTTCTTCAAAATTTCAAAATGATGAACTTGCTTTTTTAGCTTTGACTAGTAAGATTGAATTTCAATTGCGAGATAAAATAGCTTTTGAACTGCAAAAGGAGTTGACAGATGAATACTTGGTTTGTCGTGAATGGAAACCAAAAGGTTCAAACCAGCGAATTGATTTAGCTGTTTTGAATAAAGTCACGAATAAAATGGAATGTTTAATTGAATTTAAAGCTCAATCTGTTATAAAGTATTCTAAAGAGTTTTCTGATCATTTCAAAAAGGATGTCGCTAAGATGAGATCATTCTCTAAACATAATCCTTGTGAAATCTTTTATATCCATTTTAATAATTGGCTAAAATCGTCTAACCCTTTGAATAACAATTTAAAAGAGTCAGTCAAATATTTCAATGATTTACAACAATTGATTTATTCAAAAAAAAATCCCAGTGAACTTGCAAAAGAAAGCTGGATTAAAATGTTAGAAAATAATACAATTAGTCAACAAGAGATAGATGAACATTTAACTCCTATCTATATACAAGCAGGTAAATTTCAAGATATACCAGTTGACATAATTACTTTTATGTATTGTAGCTAAAACTGGATTTTAATTTTAAAGTACTTTTTTTATTGTTCATCTTCATAAACCTCCCAAAATTCATCGTCAATAAATTGGGTGAATTTTTCACTCGTAAAAACTTCTCTTAAATCCCCATCTTCATCAAGTAGGTAAAAAGTATCTTCTTTTTTCATTACTCCAGAATAGCTCATTCCTGCTTGAAATGGATTATTAAATGGATAAATTTTGCCTTCGTCTAAACACACTTTGTTTAATACGGAGTAAATGAATAATAGTCTACTTTGACGATACACTTCCGAAATATCGCCCATAATTTTTGCGTAATTTTGAGGTGAATCTAAAGAAGTTAGATCAAAGTCTAATTTTAACATTCTAACATTTTCAGAAAAAGGTTTACTTTCAAAATTTCTTGTTATTTTTTCTATATCTTGAACTAAATTTTTCATTTTAATAGTAATTGGTTAATTTATTTAATCATTTCTTATCTATGTTCTATAATTGCCTTTTCATCCCATGGAAAATTATCTTTTGTATAATTCATCATTATCTCTTGATTTAAACTGACTGGTTTATTTTGAAATTAATATCAACCTTTTTAGAAACAATAATATTAAAAACCTAAACAATAATGAGTTTAAAGTTCTCCATAATTTTCAAAATGAAACAGAATATAAAAAGAAGAAAATTTAAAGTTTTATAGATTATATTGGTAATAAATTCAATTCTTCTTTCACTTCTTTCCAGTTAGGCATAAATTGATTCATTAATGCAACAAACCGAGTATTATGATTACGTTCTAATAAATGAGTCATCTCGTGAATTATTATATATTCTAAGCATATGATTGGCTTTTTTGCTAATTCTAAATTAAGCCAAATTCGATGTGATTCAATATTACAAGTTCCCCATTTAGTTTTCATTTTTTTTACTCCAAAATCATTTACTTCAACATTCAATTTTGATTTCCATCTAGAAATAATACTTGGAATAATTTCTTTTAGCTTAGCACGATACCATTCGTCTAAAATCTCTTTTCTTTTAGCTGTGTTCGTATCGTGTCTGACATATAATTCTATCGTATTTTGTTTAAGTTTAACAATAGGAGGG
Source organism: Flavobacteriales bacterium (assembly GCA_947375085.1). The sequence continues at coordinate 11,672 of CANCEQ010000052.1, read as the reverse complement.
GAGTTGTGTTCAATAACTTTTAGTAAATATCTTTTCCCTAAGTAATAGTGACTTTCTTTTGTTATATATTCTCTAGGGGCTTCCCTTTTTTGAGCTATTATTTTAGATTGTTGTTTCCGGATCCAACTTAATTTTGTTATAGCATAAATACGAATAGTGTCTAAATTCATTCGCAATGGTGCAGCAATTTTCACCTGACCGAAAGGTGGGTAAACGCTCAAGTGTACATTTTTTATATCCTTTTGAGTTACCTCAATAGCAATATCACCAAGTTGTATTTCTTGCATTTAATATTCCTTTTGACTTAATATGATTTGGAAAATTCGTTCTACTTCATCTTCGTTTTTTAAGACACTGAATAAAGCTTTTTTTATATTTCTCTCTTTTACCAAATCACCTCTAAAATTATCTTGTTTACTATATTGTACTGCCGCATCGCATGCCATAGCTAGTTCAACATTATTATTTAAATTGTTAAATAAAGCTCTTTGAGGCTGAGTAGTAAGAACTTCTGGTAGATTCTCTTTTTTACCATCATTCACTTTTTTTGCTAAATCTGCAATTTTCTTTAGATATTCATTATAATTTAAAGCTTGGCTCTTTCTCTCTTGAATTATAGCAGTCAATAATTTAGACATTTCTTCAAAAAAAGCTGGATCAATTAAATGATCTCTAATGATTTTCTGACGGACATTATTTTCTATCGTTTCTGCTACTGCTTGTTGATTGGATTTTATACCAGCAGGCAATGAATTAATTGCATCTAAAATACCTGAATTAATAATTAAATCCAATAATGGTATATCTCCAAATGGAGAAACAACAACTGATTCTTCAGCTTGTATGTAATGGTCAATTAAGTGACGCATATCGGCCTCATAGGTTTTTAAATCTAAGGTTTCACCACTTAACTTTCTAATTTCTTCTCTTAGTTTAAGATAGAAATCTAAACGTTTATTAATATGAATTATTTCCTTTTCATTATAACCAGCTTCTTCCAGATCAGCAGCTATGTTTGCAAATGCTCTGATAAATGCTACAGTGCCTTTATATAAAGCTGTTCTTTGTGCTTCTCGCTCTTTTAAATCGGTTTCAATTTCAGTATTTCCACAGAAGTATTGAAAGTACTGTAATTGTTGTTTTGGAGGGGAAACAGGCTCGCAAATCATTTCTAATTCCTCCAAAGCGTTATCTAGACGCTCTCTTCCTATCTTTAGTCTATCTTTCAATAAAACTTCACAATCTTCTTTTGTAAAACTTTCTGTGTCCAATTCAGAAGTATAAACATTTATCGCATCGGATACATTGTCAAACAGATTTTTATAATCCACAATATATCCAAAAGTCTTATCATCAGTATCAAGACGATTAACTCTACAAATTGCTTGAAACAACGTGTGGTCTTGCATGAACTTGTCAATATATAAATAGGTACAAGATGGCGCATCAAAACCTGTTAATAATTTAGAAACGACAATTAGTAATTTCATATTGGCAGGTTCTTCTCTAAACTTTGCTTTTGCAATGTCTTCGTATGTTTCTGTTTTGGTCTGATTGGGATTTGCTACCACTTTTTCAAGTAGATCAGAATAAATTTTAAAGATATATTCTTTGTCCGTTTCAGTATTAGCACCAGTATCTTCGGTGTTAATGTCTCTTGTGGCAGGATTGTAAGAAGTAACAACTGCACATTTTCCTTTTAACTCTGTTCTATTGAAAAGTTCAAAATATTTACAAGCTTCATATATACTAGAGGCCACCAGGATAGCATTTCCTTTTTCATTTGATAATCGAGGTTTAGTACTGAAATCAAAAAGAATATCACTAACTACTTTCTCCATCCTGGATTTTGAACTCAATACATTTTGCATGGTTCCCCATTTCTTTTTAAGTTCCGATTTCTGAAAGTCATTTAGACCTTTGGTTTTTGCTTCAAACCAAGCATCTATCTTTGCTGGTGATGATAATTTTTGATCAATATCTCGACCTTCATAAACTAAATCTTTCACCACTTCATCTTCTACAGCTTCATTAAATTTGTAAGTATGTATATATGAACCAAAAACTTCTAAAGTGGTTTTCTTATCTTGCTTTAATAATGGTGTTCCTGTAAAACCAATGAAAATAGCATTTTGCAACATCATTTTCATTACCAAATGTAATTTTCCGCTTTGAGTACGGTGACATTCATCAACAAAAACATATAATTCTCCAACAGTTTGTACTGGATTATTTTCTAATTCTTTGATGAAATCATCAAAATTATCCTCACTTTTTTTACCAAATTTATGAACTAAAGAGCATAATAATCTAGGTAATGGTTGAGTTAGTTGCTGTAATAATTCTTTTCCACTACTTGTCCTTTTGATAGGTTCACCTGCATCATTAAATACTCGTTCTATTTGTTTATCCAATTCAGTTCTATCTGTCAGAATGATTACTCTTGCATTAGCGTTATTCTCTAATATCCATTTTGCAAGCATAACCATCATGATACTTTTTCCAGATCCTTGGGTGTGCCAAATAATTCCGCCTTCTTTCTTTTTAATACGTTCTTGTGATGCTTTTAAACCAAAATACTGATGGGGTCTTGGTAGTTTTTTTATTCCTGCATCAAATAAAACGCAATTGTAAATAATATCAAGAAATCGCTCCTTAGTACAAATTTTCTTTAAGTACTTATCTACTTTTAGATCGTTGTTATCGTGCTCGTCTTCTTTCCAATTTAGGAAATATTTTTCTTTGGTTCCGATGGTTCCGTATTTCAAACCCTGTGTGTCGTTACCAGCCATAACAAACTGAATGGTAGAAAAGAACGATTGAATGAAACTATCTTGTTGATTGGTAATGTTCTGACGAATACCTTCCGAAATTTCTACCAATCCACGTTTCAATTCTAAAACTCCTAGAGCAATTCCATTTACATATATGACAATATCAGGGCGTTTGTCTCTATTGCCTTTTACAGTAACTTCTTCAGCAATTGCAAAATCATTGTTTTCCCAGTTTTTCCAATCAATTAAATGAACTGTGGTGTAATTAGTTCCCACATCTTCCTTAACAGGAATACCATACCGAAGCATGTCATAAATCTTTTTGTTTTTGACATATAAATCATCACTAAAACTATCTGCAACCTGCTTGAGTTCATATATCGCTTTACTAAAAACAGTAACCGAATAGCCTTGTTTTAGCAAATAACTACCCAAATAACTTTCTTCAATATTGCTATTATTTTCTCGTTCTTCCCAATTACCATAATAGGTAAAGCCTAATTGTTCTCTAAACAATTTGACAATACGATTTTGAGAAATTCGTTCTATTTGTCCGATTTGCTGCGTATAGTTGTTCATAGTTTTTTATTAAAATTCTGAAGTGTATTTAAAATCAAATGTAATTGATTTTCAAAATCATTAAATGATATATCTGTTAGTAATAAAATATTGTCCTGATGTACAAATGCATTTTTTTCTATTAAAATACTTGTAATATCTTCAGAAATTTCTCCTTCATTTCTTCTTCCAAATCTTATGGTAAATGAATTTGATTCAAAATAACAATCTAAGTAATAATTCACTTCATTATAAATCCATTTTGTAAAAGCAATACATGGTCTCATATTTCCTTTTTCTCCAGTATAGTACCAATATTCTTCGAATGGAAGTGGAATTAAATCTTTCGATTTTTTCATTTTTTTGTACCAATAAAAGGAACGTAATTCTCTTTGTCTGGATGAGTTTAAAGTTTTTTCTAGTAAGTAGATACTATTATCATTTAACTTGGTAAACAAGGCATTACCACTATGTTTTAACATTGAAGGTTCATCAAGTATCAAGTATTTCCAATTATCAATTTCTAAACTTTCTTTTTTAAATTTTATTAATGTTTGAATCTCATCATGTTCACAGCTATTACTATCTAGTAAATCTTTTAAAATTCCTCTTTTTAAATCATTATCAAATAAAATTCTCCAGTTTTCACTTCTTTCTCTTGAATTGGTTATTGAGGACTTGTAAAATTTAAAACGGTCGGAACTTAGAGCTTCTAACCAAGTTTCAGTTTCATCAAAAGCAAAAAACATACATTGTAAAAAATAAGAATCTGAAAAAACATTATTTTCACTAAATAATAAAGATAATTTATTTAAATACTCTTCAAACGTAAGAATATTACCATCGGATAATTTAAAAATAAAGTCAATTTGTCCGAAGAAATAAAAATGATTTTCTGCTTTATTTATTAATTCTGACCATTTTAAAGCATCGATACTTGACAGAATAAAATGCGTTTTTTTACATTCCTCTTTACGTTGATTTTCGTTGAAAAAACTAATCCAGTTCACTTTTTCTTTGTCATCATTTAGATTATATAAAGCCATGTTTATATCCAAAACTATGTCTTTATCTAGATTACTTATCGCTTTAGTAGCCGTTATGTATGCAGTGCTATCATCAATTCTTGAATTGTAAATCAGATTTCTACTAACTCTTAACCAATCTTTAAATTTACTCCAATCTTCTGCTATATAATTATTGATATTAATTTCTTCTTTTACATCTAAGAAAAGAAGAATGGAAAAGAAAAAGGTTTTATGGTATAAATTAAGCCCATCAAAACCTGTTAAAAGTGATTCCGTGAAACTCTTTTCTAGATTACCTTTAAATGTTTCCGTCCAAACTTCATTGATTTTCTCATCTAAATTCCTGTCTTTATCACTTGCAATTATTTCTAAAATTTTAAAAATAAGGTCTAATGAAATTTCATTAAATATATCCTCTTTTTCATATTTTGAATTGGATGTGTATTGATTAGGCTTCAGTAGTTCAATTAATTCCTTTTCTAAAGAATAATTAACATTTGACTTTGCTTTAGAAGTGCTTATTTTTTTTAGTAATGCCAAATTTTTAAAAAAAGCCATAAAATTAACATCAACATCTGCTACATTTTTTTTTGTTTTCCAAAAAAGGTCAATCCAGTCTTTGTCCATTTTATAAACCCAATTGTATTGAGGTAATGAATTTTTATGTTTTTTTTCTAACCATGCCCTAAAGTTTTCAAAATCAGTCAATCCTTTTCCGCGGGCATTCATTTTTACATACAGGTCTTCATCAAAACCCTCTTCTTGAATATCAAAATAATCAAAATCGATACAGTTATTTTCAACTAGATTAAGCCATGCAATGTTAAAATCAATTTCTTTTTCGATGGATTGTTTTCTAATCTCATCGAGCATGACTAGCATTCCAGCCACAGTTGGGTCCTTTTGCCAAGAACTAAAAAACCACGACTGATTTTTAATAGCTTCAGAAAGCAGTTTAATTTCAGGATGTTCTTCAGTGTTAAATTGCAAAATCACATTGCTGTTCTCAATTATTTTTTCAATAAACTGAGTACTGCTTTCTCTGGTTTTGTAATTGAAATTGCTTAAAATAGATGTATTTTGTTCTGCCATTGTACCAATATACAGATGCAATAAAAACAAGGTGGTAAGCCTTTGTTGTCCATCAAAAGGTATTAACAGTTTATCGGTACTGTTTGAGGTTGGCTTCGGTGCTACTTTGCTTTCAAAATCAACTCCCGTATCCTCACTGTACTGTTTTAAAACTTGAAGCATTTGCTCCAAACTTTGCTTACTTTTATTGAAATTGGCTTGATTGGTTCTATCAACAGATTGACCGAAAACAAAATCTAAATTTAATGTTTTACTTGATTTTAGTACATCTAGTAAATCAGACACAATATTTTCTCTAATTGTATCCACTCTTTCATTAATTCTACCCTGTGCGTAATCACGTTGAATTTCGGGAATTTCAATCTTGTCCTGAATTATTTTCCAAAATGTTTCTGCCATAACTAGTTGTTGTTTTTAGGTAAAAATTCCTCAAGTAACTTCTTAATATCTTCGGTATAATCTTCTGCATCTTGAGCGGACCAATAACTCACTTTTATCTTATTATCTGATCCTGTGTTGGTCGTTTTCTTTAGAAAATTGTTGATAGTGGCTAATGGGACATAAGTGCCGTTTGTGTTACTCGATGCATCTAAAATTAAATTACGTTTTTTTAAAAAACCTTTATTTCCTATTTTGCTATTGGTTACTTTGTCAAGTAAGGCTTGATTGCCTATGTTGTGTAAACCTAAAGCATCGTTAACTGTATCTGAAAACTCTTTCAGCTGGTTTGATAGTTCGATAGTCAAGGTGCTGTCTTTTAGGTCATGTAATTTTTGCTTTAATTCGGCTATTTTAGCATTGTACTCTTTCTTTACATCTTTTTCCTCCTTAAAACGTTCTTCATAATCATTTAACCATTCTTCAGCATCTTCTTTAGATTGTAATAACTGTGGGTTTTGAGGATGAATATGCTCTATGCTCCATTGGGTCTCGGGGTCTTGATATAAATCGAATGGAAAGCGTTGATTAGGGAAAGTTCTTTCTATAAGTTTAATATTATACAGTAACAAAGTATTTTTACACTCTGCATAAGAGTTTACATAATGCAATTTATCTAGTGCATATACTTGATACCTTTGATTGTCTTTGGTTTTTTCTTGAGTGAAATTATCTTTAATTGTTTTTATGAAAAAATCTTTTATTTCTAATTTCGTTTTATTATCAGTCTTTACAATGATGTCTTCCAAAGTCATTAATTTTGCATTGATGATAAAACCAATTAAATGATAATTTTCTACATCGTCATACCATTCTTTTAGACGTTGGTAAATTTCTTTTATTATTTTCCAATCTAAATTTTCGCCTCCTTTGCCTTTTCCTTTGCTATACTGATAATAAGAATACAATTCACTTTCTCCTTTTGCCTTTTTGCAATGAATATCAAACAATTTCCCTATTCGTGTTGGGTATTCATGTTTTGAAGTATTAGTAATAAAATACCAAAAAGTATTGTTGTGCAATTCGTTTTCGATACTATCCCATTCATTGGCAAGCTTTTTCTTTTTAAAATCACGAACATCCCAAGGTGTCTCGCTTTTTTCAATTTCAATTATAAAAAGAGCTTTAATCAATTCAGCACTCGTTAGTTTGATTTTACCTGCATTCATATTAATGAAAAAATCTTCTACGGTTTGAATACCCTCTTTTTCAATTGTTACAGGATGCCAAATGATATAGGTTTGCTCTGTTATTTTTTTATAAAAAGCTACTCGTTCTTCATTTGTTAATGGTAATATCCAGTTATAAATAATTAAGTACGCATTAAACAAATGGTAATTATCTATATTGTCTTTATCGGGATTATTTTTTACAAATACTTCCCACTTATTTTCTAATTCATTCTCCAGAAAATCTTTTAGAATATTTTGTGCACGTAAGTCATTTAGAAAATCTTTAGTTGTCTTTCGCGTATTGTAATCTAATCCATAATAAGGCTCTGTCTGTATAGAAAAACAATTTTTAAGCACTGTTTGTATTAAAAACAGTGTCGTTGTTCGTTGTTGTCCATCAATAAGTTCCCAAGATTTATTCTCTCTTGCAATAACAGCTAGTGGTTGGATACAGTATTTTTTATCAATGGAAATATCATTGATATCATTCAATAAATACTCCACTTCCTCTTTGGTCCATCGATACCCACGTTGGTAACTGGCAACGTAAAAAACTTTTAATTCTGGATGCTTATTTAGCTGATCAATAGAAAGTAATTCTATTTGATTTAAATCTCTGTAGGTCATTTCTTTTATCATTGATATTTCTAATATTACACCAATCTCGTTTTTCCTGTTAATAATTCCTGCATCATCCCCAACTTTACTTTCTTGTATTTTTCTAGTTTTTGCTCTAAAGCTGAAAGCTCCGCATCCATATCAAACAATATCTTTGAAATTCGGATTTGTTCTTCTTTTGATGGAAATGGAATTTCAATCTTTCTTATATCATCTAAAATCAGATTTTGGTGAGACCCTGATTTGACATTATCTAATAACTTTTTTTGACCATCTTGTGATTTTAAATAAAGCATTACCCAGTCAATCATAGAGTTTTCTTTAAACTTTAAAATAGCCACAGCTCCCCCAATAAATGCTAGCTCATTCGATTCAAATACCCCTACATTACCAACACTTCCAGAAATTGAAATTAATAGAGATTTTTCATTTAAAAGTATATTTGGAAATTGAAATGCAACTGATTTTGGAATAAAGTAATCAGTATCTAAATTAATCCATTTGTTATTAAAATCCTTATTTTGAATAAATGGTAATGTATCATCCGTTTTATTTTTAACTAAAGATGGTTTTATATAAGCAGTATAATCAAACCCTGTTTGCTTAGTGAATATTTTAGTCATTGCAACTAACTTCTTCACTTCCCAACCTTCTTTGGGTTGCAAAAGTTGTTGCATGGCACCTTGTTTGATGTTTAGTTTTTTTGCAATGAGTTTTTCTAAACCCGTTATCAATCCATCGGCATCGGATAAGGCTGTTGAAATGGCGGTTTGTTCTGCCAGAGATGTTGGTAATGGGATTTTGAAAGAAGCCAAATCTTTATTCGTGAGTTGGTTAATTGTAGCTCCCATTGTTTCATTAATTTGACGTTGAATTATGTTTGCCTGAAATTGATGAAAAACAAATCTAGAAAATTCACTTCTATATATTGACATAAAAGCACCAAAAGCTTTACCTTCTGTTTCCTTATCGATTAATGCACACTTACCTATTAAATTTTTACTGCCATTTCTAACACATATTAGCATGTCGTGTTCTTTAACAATAACTCTAATTGGTAATTCCATTTCAACATAGACATTATTGTCAAATGCTAATTTATTATTTTGAACATTAGAAGAACGCAAAACTAAGGTTCCATAATTCTTTACATCTTTGGGGCTATAAGTCAAACCAATAATACTTTCTCCTATTTCTCCCAACGCTTTCTCTTCCCAATCCATTGGAATAACACCAATTTCGGTTTGTTTGTATCCTTCCTTGATTACCATGTCAATCCCATTTTAGCCAAATGTGCATTTACTTTTTCTTCGAGGGTTTCCACTTCGTTTTTCAGTTGTGGCATAGGGTTGTCATAACGGTCTGCTAATTCTTTGATACGTTGGGTTAAGGCTTGGCTCACGCGTTCCATTTCGGTAGTTATTGCAGTTGAAATAGTGTGCATCCATTTGTTGTCGGTCACCAAAGTTTTAATTTCGGTTTCAGTAAGCGTTGGGTATTTGGCTACTACTTTATTTTCTAATGCTTTCAAAGCTACTTTTAACTCCGCATTAATCTTGGTGTCTTGTTCTAATAATTTCAAATAAGTTTCACATACTTCCAATTCTACTTTGGGTGCTTTTTCAGCTTTCTTCTCTTTTAACAACTTGGTTATTTCAGCTTTGTTTATTTTGTCTAATTCGCCAAACAAACCTCCTTCAACTCCGTGTTCTTCTTCCAACTCAGTTTTAGTTGCTAGACCTTCTTCTTTTTTTGTATTCAATGCATCAATAGCACTCTGTTCTGTAGCAAAATAATGGGCAATTAGTAGAGAAGGAGGTATGAGTTTTCCTTCAAGCCCATCCAAACCTTCCACGTCTTTTCGTACCGTTTCTTTTTTACTATTCTTACTTTCTTTAGCAAGACGGTTAACTTCGTTTCCAGCTTTCCAACCATCAGTCGCTATCACATAAACATCATCTTGCATGGTTTCGTTCCAATAGTTCATCAAGTGTTGGTAAACATCATATTGATCTATCAATTCACGTTTATCATACGCGTGTAACAATGCTTCCGAAATGCTTTGAATAACTTGTTTAGGTTTACAACCTGCAACCAAGTTTTTAAGGGTTTCGGTAGTTTGGTTTTTCCAATGATTGAAAACCGTATTCAAATCATTCGTAAATGCTAAAAATTCAGGATGGTTGAAAATAGTGTTTTTAATTTCCGAATTAGCCACAGTTAATTGTGAATAATTCTGATTATCTGTCTTCTGAAACAAGGTGTTTTTCAGACTTGGATATACTTTCCAATACGCATTTAAATTTTCAATATCGGCATTTGGAATACCACCTTTTAAGTGTCCCAAAATATCTTGAATGTCTTCGCTTTCTTGACTGTCTATGTATCTTGGTATATTTAGATTATAATCGTTTTTCTCATCAGAAATTTCATCAATAGCTACCATACGGCTGTATTTCGGCACCTCGATTTGTTTGTTGAATACATCTACAATTTTATGAATATCTTGATCACGAAGGCGGTTTTTGTTACCGTCTTTCAAATAACCTTTTCCTGCATCAATCATGAAAATACCTTTGCGTGTATGGGCATTTTCTTTGTCAATAAAAATAATACATGCTGGAATACCTGTCCCGTAAAACAAGTTGGCAGGTAAACCAATAATTCCTTTTATCAATCCTTTCTTGATAATGTTCTTGCGAATTTCGCTTTCAGCATTTCCACGAAATAAAACACCATGCGGTAAAATAATCGCTCCTTTACCTGTGCTTTTTAAAGATTTGATAATGTGTAATAAAAAGGCATAATCTCCATTTTTGTCTGGAGGTGTTCCAAAATCTTGGAAACGTTTGAATCTATCATTTTGTGCATCTACACCATTTCCCCAGTTTTTTAAAGAAAATGGTGGGTTGGCAACACAATAGTCGAATGTTTTTAGTTTTCCATCTTCTTCCCAATGTGGTTTAGACAAAGTATTGTCAGCCCAAATTGTTCCTGATGGTTTGTTATGTAAAATCATATTCATACGCGCCAAACCAGCAGTTGCAGTTTCTTTTTCTTGACCGTATAAAGAGATTTCTTTTTCAGCTTCATCCGCTACTTTTAAAAGCAATGAACCTGAACCACATGTTGGATCGTAAGCAGTAGTTTGAGCCGTACTGTTGTTATTATTGATACCTAAAATCTTTGATAAAACCTTACTTACTTCTGATGGAGTATAGAATTGTCCTTTTGATTTTCCACTTTCGGTAGCAAAATGACGCATTAAAAATTCATAAGCATCCCCCAAAATATCATCGCCTTCAGCTTTGTTGTTGCTGAAATCCAGTTCAGGTTTATTGAAAATCAGAATCAGTTTGGATAAAGTATCAATCATTTCCTTTCCACTTCCCAATTTGGTTGGGTCATTGAAATCCGGGAAATCTTGGAGTTGATTAGCCTCTTTTAAAGGATTAAGTATCTTTTTGTTAATGTCATCACCAATCGTTTCTTTTCCAACCAAAGCAACCATGTCTTTGAAACTAGCGCCTTCAGGGATTAAGAGTGGAGCATATTTATCACCTGCATATTTGTCGGAGATGTACTTAACAAATAACATTGTAAGAACGTAATCTTTGTATTGTGAAGCGTCCATTCCGCCACGTAATTCATCACAACTTGCCCAAAGTGAGCTGTATAATTCAGATTTTTTGATTGCCATTCGTTCTGTTTGGTTTATATTTTTTTTAATCCGTTTGGATTTAATTTTTAAGTTTTTAAAGATACTAAATAAGTTTTCTAAACTGATAAATTTCTCGCTATTTTAAGACTTCTTTAGTACGTTTTTCATTTTACCTGAATCAGTTTCTTCAAATTCATTCTTCAATTCAAAAAAGTCGTATTCGATACTTTTCCATTTTCCTTTATTGTATTCAAAAGCATAGGTAATTTGATCTTCATAATTTCTAGATTTATTATTGATAACCACTTCAAGTATATCTTTGTTTTTCAAT
>CANCEQ010000051.1 GCA_947375085.1 Flavobacteriales bacterium | reverse complement strand
ATGTTAGTAAAAGCAGGTGAAGAAAATGCTGGTATGGTTGATATTGGTGGTGGATTAGGATGTGTTTTTAAAATCGAATCACATAATCATCCAAGTGCTTTAGAGCCTTATCAAGGTGCAGCTACAGGAGTTGGAGGAATCAATAGAGATATCTTTACAATGGGAGCAAGACCTGTTGCACAATTAAATTCATTACGTTTTGGTAATATCGAATTAGACCGTACTAAATGGTTGGTAAAAGGTGTTGTTAAAGGTATTGGAGATTATGGTAATGCTTTTGGTATTCCGATTGTTGGAGGTGAAGTTTTCTTTGATGAATCATATAATACAAATCCTTTAGTAAATGCTTTTTCAGCAGGTGTAATGGATGCTAAAAAAATTATTTCTGCAAAAGCTAAAGGTCCAGGTAATCCAGTTTTCATCGTTGGTTCTGCAACAGGTAAAGACGGAATTGCTGGAGCAGCATTTGCTTCAAAAGATATGACTGAAGAGTCAGCAGACGATTTGCCATCTGTACAAGTAGGTGACCCATTCATGGAGAAATTACTTTTAGAAGCGACGATGGAGCTTTTAAATACGGATGCAGTTGTTGGTATGCAAGACATGGGAGCAGCAGGTATTACTTGTTCTTCTTGTGAAATGAGTGCTGGTGGTAATGTAGGAATGGATATTCATTTGGATAAAGTTCCAACTCGTCAAGAAAATATGTTGCCATATGAAATTCTTCTTTCTGAGTCACAAGAACGTATGTTAGTGGTTGTGAAAAAAGGAGAAGAAGAAGTGGTTAAATCTATTTTTGATAAATGGGATTTACATGCTGAAGAAATCGGTGTTGTTACTGATTCTACTCAAGTTCGTTATTTCATGAAAGGTGAGTTAGTAGGAGATGTTCCTGCTGAATCATTGGTTTTAGGTGGTGGAGCTCCTCAATATCAAAGAGAGTATTCTGAACCAGCTTATTACCAAGAGTTTAAAAAATTCAAAATTGAAGATGTTCAACAACCTGAAGATTTAAAAGAAGTTGCTTTCTTCTTGTTGCAACATCCAAATATAGCTTCTAAACGTTGGGTATATGAACAATATGACTCAATGGTTGGAACAAAAAATATGACAACGAATCGTCCATCTGACGCTGCAATTGTTAATGTAAAAGGAACTGACAAAGCAATCGCAATGACAGTTGATTGTAATTCAAGATATGTAAATGCTGATCCTGAAATAGGTACAATGATTGCAGTTTCAGAAGCAGCTAGAAATATTGTATGTTCAGGAGGTATTCCAAGTGCTATCACAAACTGTTTGAATTTCGGAAATCCTTATAATCCAGAATCATACTGGCAATTTGTTGGTGCGATTAAAGGTATGTCAGCAGCTTGTTTGAAATTTGAGACTCCGGTAACTGGTGGAAACGTATCTTTCTACAATCAAACTTCTACAAATGGAGTTGAAACACCTGTATTCCCTACACCAACTATTGGTATGATTGGAATTTTAGAGGATAAAAGCAGAGCAATGTCTTTAGACTTTAAACAAAAAGGGGATTTAATTTTCATTATTGGAGAATCACACGATGATATTTCTTCTTCTGAATATTTAGCTTCTTTCCACGGAATTAAAGCTTCTCCAGCACCTTTCTTTGATTTAGAAAAAGAATATGCTGTTCAAGATACTGTAAAAGGGTTAATTAAAAATGAATTGATCAATGCTGCTCACGATGTTGCTGATGGCGGTTTATTCATTTCATTAACTGAAATGGCGATGCCAAGAGATTTAGGTTTCGATATCGTAACAGATGCTGAAATTAGAGAAGATGCTTTCTTATTTGGTGAAGGCCAAGGTAGAGTAGTAGTAACTGTAAGTGAAGATACGGAAGAAGAATTTATCGAATTCATGATGGGTTCAAATGTAAACTTTACTTTACTTGGTCATGTTACAAAAGGTAAATTAATGGTAGATGATGAACATTTTGGTTTCATAGCTGAAGCGAAAGAATTGTTCAACAATGCATTAGGAAAGAAATTAGAAGCATAGCTTGATTTTTGATTTTGGATGTTTAATGTTTGATTAAGTTCATCAATCATCCAAATTTCAAGATCAAAAATTAAACATTAAGAAAATGGAATACAATACAACACGTCCGAAATTGATGTTGCCTGAATATGGAAGAAATGTTCAGAATATGATTATTCATGCAATGGAGATTGAAGACAGAGCTGAACGTAATCGTGCTGCGCAGGCTATCATTGAGGTGATGGGACAGTTAAATCCACATTTAAGAGATGTTGATGATTTTCGCCACAAATTATGGACGCATTTGTTTGTAATGTCTGATTTTAAGTTAGATGCAGATTCTCCTTATGAATTACCAAAACCGGAAGAATTAGCTGCTAAGCCAGAAAGAGTTGAATATCCTTCTAGTAAAATACGTTATGGTCATTACGGGAAGTACACTCAAAAAATTCTTGAGCAATCGAGCGAAATAAAAGACGAAAAAGAAAAAGGTTATTTGACAAGATCAATGGCTAATTTTATGAAAAAACAATTTCTAGTTTTTAATAATGATGCTGTTGAAAATAACGTAATTGCCAATCAAATGGCTGAATTGTCTAAAAAAGAATTGGTTCTTGAAAATCCAGATGATTTATTATCTACAAACGCTATTTTAAAAGCCTACGGAATTCAAGCGAATCAAAATAAAAACAATTCCAAGAAACAACAACCGAAAAAGAAATTTAAAAAACAATAAATCATGGCGTCTTTTGAAATTTATGGTGGTAAACCATTAAAAGGTGAATTGATCCCTCAAGGAGCGAAAAATGAAGCTTTACAAATTTTATGTGCAGTTTTATTAACTCCTGAAAAAGTTACTATTTCAAATATTCCTGATATCATTGATGTAAACAAATTGATTAGTTTGTTGCAAACAATGGGGGTGAAGGTTGAAAAAGTAGAAAAGGGAACCTATATTTTTCAAGCGAAAGACATTGATTTACCTTACTTAGAATCAGACGATTTCAAAAAAAGAGCTGGTTCTTTAAGAGGTTCTATTATGATTGTTGGACCATTATTAGCTCGATTCGGAAGAGGGTTTATTCCAAAACCAGGAGGTGATAAAATTGGTCGTAGAAGATTAGATACTCATTTTGAAGGATTTGTAAAATTAGGAGCGGTATTTAATTATGACGCAGGTGAACATTTTTACAGTGTTGATGCTGAAAAACTGACTGGGACATATATTCATTTAGATGAAGCATCTGTTACTGGTACTGCAAATATATTAATGGCTGCTGTTTTAGCAGAAGGAGAAACGACAATTTACAATGCTGCATGTGAACCATATTTACAGCAGTTATGTAAAATGTTAAATTCAATGGGAGCGAATATCAGTGGTATCGCTTCAAATATGTTGATTATTCAAGGTGTAAAAGAATTAAAAGGGTGTTACCATAGAATTCTGCCTGATATGATTGAGATAGGTAGTTTCATTGGTTTAGCAGCAATGACTAAATCTGAAATTACAATTAAAGATGTTAGTTGGGATAATTTAGGAATAATTCCAGATGTTTTTAGGAAATTAGGGATTAAATTAGAAAGAAGAGGGGATGATATTTTCGTTGCTGCTCAAGATTCTTATGAAATAGATACATTTATTGACGGTTCTATTTTAACGATTGCTGATGCACCTTGGCCTGGATTTACACCAGATTTATTATCAATTATTTTAGTAGTAGCTACTCAAGCGAAAGGAAGTGTATTGATTCATCAAAAAATGTTTGAATCTCGTTTGTTCTTTGTGGATAAATTAATCGATATGGGAGCTCAAATTATTTTGTGTGATCCACATAGAGCCACTGTTATTGGTTTAAATAATGAACATTCATTAAAAGGTATTTCAATGACTTCTCCTGATATTCGTGCAGGTGTATCTTTATTGATTGCTGCACTTTCAGCGAAAGGGAAAAGCACTATTCATAACATCGAACAAATCGATAGAGGATACCAAGATATTGATATTCGTTTGAAAAATCTTGGAGCTGATATTCGTAGAATCAAGTAAATTAAGGTTGAGAATAAGTTTAATGTTAAGATTCGTTAACGAAAACTGAACCTGTCGAAGTTGAGGGAGAGGATTTTTAACTATTTAAATATGAAATATATAGCTTCATTATTAATTATCATTTGCTTTTCATTTACATCAAGTGTTTCGTTGCAAACAGGTGATGTTGCACCTGAAATTGAATTGGTAAATCCAGCAGGAAAAACGATTAAACTTTCAAGTTTGAAAGGGAAAATGGTGCTTATCGATTTTTGGGCATCTTGGTGCGGACCTTGTCGAAATGAAAATCCAAATGTGGTTGAAGCGTATGCGAAGTATAATAAACTGAAATTTAAAAACGGTAAAGGTTTTGAAGTTTTTAGTGTATCGTTAGATCGTTCGATTGAACCTTGGACAAAGGCTATTGCTGATGATAGGTTAATTTGGAAAAATCACGCTTGGGATAAAGATGGGATTGCTTCAAGAGCTTATGGGGCAAGTTCAATTCCTTTTGGAGTTTTGATAGATGGAGAGCAAAAAATCGTAGCTAAAGGACAACAATTAAGAGGTTTAGGTCTGCATATTGCGCTAGATGGATTGTTGAAGAAGTAGTACAACTTAATATATTAACCACTTTTCATGAATCAAATTACTTTAAAAACTTTTGATAATTCTATCGATGCGCATATTTTGATGGCTCGATTAGAAGATGAAGAAATAGAATGTTTTTTAGTTGATGATAATATTGTTTCTATCTATCCTTTATTAAATTTTACTGTTGGTGGAATTAAATTAAAAGTTTTAGAAGACGATTTAGTTAGATCTATTGAAATACTAAAAGAGATAGAAGAAACTCCATTTAAAGATTCAAATAATGAGCTGATTAAATGCCCTAAATGTGATTCTACAAATCTAGTTTCAGGATTTAAGTCTGTAAAGAATATTAAAGGTTTGTTAGCTATAATCGTTTCATTTCTATTTACTGTTTTCCCACTATACTATAAAGAAGTATTTCGATGTAAAAATTGTGATACTGAATTTTCAAATAAGTCTAATAAAAAATAACTTATTAGTATTTAAATATTTGCTTGTTTCCTTTCGCAAAATAGGCTCACTTCAATTTTATCTTAATTTCAGTTGTTTTACCTTCTTCTAATTTAATAGCGGCATCGCTAAAGCTTGGTGGACCAAAATTTCCAAATTTATTGTTTGAAAAACCATAAGGTTCAGTTGGATAGCCAACTAAATTAGTAGAAAGTTTTCCGTTTTTATCTTGATCATGAACAACTGCTACGCCGTAAGATCCAGCAGGAAGGTTTTTAAACGAAACATGCATATTCGAATTTGTGACAGGTACAATTTTGCCATCTACTGCTTTGTCAGGTTTTAAAAATCCTTCTTTTTTAAATATACCAATTCTTAAGTTTCCTTTTTTTGCACTATCTAGTCCTACAACTTCAATAATAAGTTCAGTACTAGTAGAATTAGTAAAAGAAAAGGTAGTCAAAATGAGTAAAAAAGATAGTAATTTTTTCATTTTTTGAAATAGTTAATGATTTCATCTGCAGCTAATTTACCACTAATTAATGCAGGAGGCATTCCAGGTCCAGGAACGGTTAATTGTCCAGCATAAACCATATTTTTTAGCTGTTTGTTATTCAATTTCGGTTTTAAAATGGCTGTTTGACGAAGTGTATTCGCCAAGCCATACGCATTTCCTTTATAACTATGATAGTCTGATTTAAAATCATTTATACAATAAGAGCGTTTGTAAATTACATATTCAGAAACATTTTCATTCACTTGTTTTTCTAAACGTTCCATTATAATTTTATAATATTTCTCTCTAATTTCCTCTGTATCTTCTAAATCAGGAGCAATCGGAATTAAAACAAAAATATTTTCACATCCTTCTGGAGCAATTGATTTATCAGTCTTTGATGGATTACAAACGTAAAAAAGAGGCTTTTTAGGCCATTGAGGATCGTTGTAAATTTCATTAGAATGTTCGTCTAAACTTTCATCAAAAAACAAAGTATGATGATCTAAAGAGTTTAAAGGTTTATTTACACCTAAAAAGAAGATTAATGATGAAGGAGCTAATGTTCTTGAATCCCAGTATTCATCCGTATAATTCTTCGCTTCTTTTGGTAATAAAGATTCCATATGATTGTAATCTCCAGCTGCAACTATCGCATCAAATTCAACTACTTCATTATTAACAATTAAACTAGTCGCTTTTTGGTTTGTCACATTAATTTTTGAAACTTCAGCATTGGTATGAATTTTCACTCCTAATTCTACTGCTAATTCTCCCATAGATTCAATAATGCGATACATCCCATTTTCGGGATACCATGTACCGAGCATTAGACCTGCATAATTCATTAAACTGTAGAGAGCAGGAGTGTTCTCAGGAGCAGATCCTAAAAAAAGAACAGGAAAATCCATTAAGGCTGTTAATTTTTCATCTTTAAACGATTTGCGGACAAATTTCTTGAAATTGGAAAATAAATTTAACTTAAAAACACCTTTAACAACTTCCCATTTAGCAAATTCCAAAATTGATTTTCCAGGTGTATAGATTAAGCTATTCATACTGGTTTCGTACTTGAATTTAGCATCTTCCATAAATACCTCAAATCGCTGACCAGCTCCTTTTTCAATTCTTTCAAAAAACTCAATTAATTCTTTATGTTCAGAGGGGATGTCTATTTTTACTCCTTCTTTATAAACAATTGAAAAGGAAGGATTTAATTTAATTAAACTATAATAATCGCTTCTTTTTTTATTAAAATTTTCAAAATATCCATCGAAAACTTCTGGCATCCAATACCAACTTGGTCCCATTTCAAACGTGAATCCTCTTTCAGAAAATTTTCTATTTCTTCCACCAACGGTAGCGTTTTTCTCAAATAATATTACTTCATATCCTTCTTTAGCTAAGTAACTTGCTGAAGCTAAACCTGAAAAACCACCACCAATAATTGCAACTTTTTTCATACTGCCTAATGAATTAATTTTTGATGAAAATCTTCTAAGGATTGTAGTATAATTTGATTTTTTTGAGGAGTAAGTAATTCTAATGTTTCGTTATTTCCAGACCAATAAAATTCAGTTTTTTCACAAGAAGTAGCTAAGCTATTTACTGCTTTTAATAATTTTTCTTTACCAGGTGAAAAGAAAATAAAACCTAGTGCCCTTTTTATTTTTCTATCATTTATTAACTTAATCAAACTTGTAGTTGGGACCTGTTGGCCTAAATATATTGTCTTAATATTTGCTTGTTTTAATATGTAGTTTGCAAATAATAATCCAATATCATGCGTTTCACTTTCAGGAAGGAAAAGGATTATTTCATCAGCTGTATTATCAGGATTTGGTAATTTATCAGTTGCAATATTCAGTTGTTTTTTTATTGAATTTGAAATGAAATGCTCTTGTAAAGGATCAATATCATTTTTACTCCACATTACACCAATTCTATTTAAAAGAGGATATACAATTGACAAGAACATTGTATATGTGTCAAAACTTTCATTTAATTTACTGAATTCAGAATTCATTTTTATTTCATCAAAATCCAATCCGGCCGATAATAAATTGGAGATGTGAAGTTCAATTTTAGTATTCGATTGTAAGTCTTCAGTGCCATCTATTTTGGAAAGCTCTACTTTTAATTCTTCTTCATCTAGTTTAGCAATTTTGGATATTTTAAAACCACTTTTTAATAATACTGAAGTTGATAAAATTTTCTTTAAATCAGCATCATTATAAAATCTTATTCCAGTTTCTGTTCTTTGAGGAGTTAATAAACTATAACGTTGTTCCCAAATTCGAATGGTATGAGCTTTAGTACCTGAATAGTTTTCAAGTTCTTTAATGGAATAAGTTCTCATTGTTTTTTTGTTTTTAAATTGTAAAATAATTCAGTGAAGTAGGTAGATAGAAGGATCAAAAGCATATTGTAAAATAGATCTTCAAAAGGTATTGTTCCAAGGCGTATGGTTGAAAAACAGTTTTCATTATAATATACAATTGGAGATTTAGTAAAGCTTCCTGTTAATATGCTGTTTACTATGAAAAAAGGGATAAGACAAACTAAATAAGTCAATAGAAATTCAGTCATAAACTCTGACCTTTTGTAATTTATTATACTTAAACCGATTCCACACAATAAGAAAGCCCAAAATGTATAAGGTTGATTATGATATAGTATACCTGTAATTATCAATAGTATCGATAAACTATACCAAAAAGGAATTGTAAAATTAGTTTTAAATGGATTTTTGAAATAAGCTTTAATTACATAATGTATAAAAGTGCAAGAAAAAGGAACTGAGATGAAAAATAACCATTCTTCTAAAGGGAGATCAAAGAGGAACTTTCCAAACAAATATTCTGTTGTAAATCCCCAGTAATTGTGTTTAGTAAAATAAATATCCCAAGGTATAAATACAAGCATAACAATTGTAATCGCAAGAAAGAGTGACTTGAAGTATTGATAAAAGCCAACTTTCTTGTCAAAAGAAAGGAACAATGTCCCCATTGTAAATACGTTTAACCAGAGATAAAGTTTCATTTTAGTGCGTTTTCTTTTTTAGCTTTTATATAATATTTTCTTGGAACAAATAACATCCCAAAACATTCACCATCTTCTTTACCAATATGTTTGTGATGAATCTTATGAGCAAAACGAATTGCTTTAAAATAAGGTCTATCAGCTTTTCTTAAGATTTTAATTCTTTGATGTATGAAAATGTCATGTACAATAACATAACAAATTCCATAGACTAAAATTCCAAAGCCAATATATGTGCTAATATCATTTTGATAAATCATACCAAGCATTATGCAAAGCCAACTTGGAATGGCAAAAATCATGAAAAACAAATCATTTTTTTCAGTTTTTTTTTGGTGAGGTTCATGATGGTCCTTATGCAGAGCCCAACCTATACCGTGCATAATGTACTTATGTGAAAGCCAAGCCATCCCCTCCATTCCAAAAAATGTTATCGCTATAACTGTAATTGCTAAAACCATAATGTTTTACTGCTTAAAATGATGAAAAAAAGTAATTGTGAACAGAATACTAGTTTGGATATTCCGCTATTGATAGTATGAAATTTACTTATAAAAAATATTGCTGGTAAGCTTATAAAAAACCAGGAAATATAATTGTAAATTGGAATAAGTTGATTGTCCCATTTCCAAAAGTCAAGGTAAATAGCTGTTGGCTCCATGCACAAATCAAAAAGAACCATTAATAAACTAGCAATTAGTATGTTAATTGATTTGTGATTAGTGATGTTTTTACATAGATTCCAGGCACCAATACTTAAAATTGCCCAATTAAAACCTATAATTAATGGCACATCTAAAATTGAAATTCCCAATTTATTTGAATAACTATAGTTGCCAAAAATATAACCCGTATGAACACCTATTAATTCAGCAATGAATCCGATCGAAAAGACGATTAGAAAAGATATTCCAAATTTTTTGAGTTCGTTTTTGAAGGAAAATGTAACTAAGCCAAAGGTTAAAAATAAATTGTAAAAAGAAAGTTTTTTAATAGAGGCTTCCATTGGACTCAAAAGTCCGATTAATCCAACTGTTAAGAATAACAAAAAGATAAAGCTCAGTATTTTGGTTTCCTTATTCACAATGAGTTTAGTTTTATAAGAAGTTGAATGAATGTTTAAGATAACCTCTGAAGAAAAGACCGTATTTTTTAGCGTTTGGAATTCTTACTCTGTCATTTAAGATGACTTTGGCATCCAATTTTTTAATTTTTTTAAGTAATCCAGAATAGTATACATAAGCTATGTAAACTCCGAATCGAGTAGTGTAAGGAAGTTTTTTTATTCCTTCGAAGCCAAGTTCAAAATCTATCTCAATATCCTTTTCAATTTCTTTTTTAGTCTTATTATTAAAATTAAGCATGTTGATTTCAGGGAAATACGTTCTTCCTAATACGGAATAATCGTCTTTTAAATCTCTTAAGAAATTGACTTTTTGAAATGCACTTCCTAGTTTCATTGCATAAGGCTTAAGCTTTAAATAGGATTCATTATCACCATAAACAAAAACTTTAAGGCACATTAATCCAACAACTTCGGCACTTCCTAAAATGTATTCCTCGTATTTATCTTTGTCGTAAGTTTGAGGTTCTAAATCCATTTTCATAGAATGTAAAAATTGTTCTATTAATTCCAATGGAATTGAGTATTGATTTACAACATGTTGAAATGCATGTAGCAAAGGATTTGTACTTATTTTTTCATCAATCGCTTTAAAAGTATCATTTTTTAGATTTTCTAGCATTTCAGATTGAGGATACCCATGAAAAGAATCTACAATCTCATCAGCAAGTCGAACAAAGCCGTAAATTCCAAATATTGAATTTCTTATTTCAGGACCTAAAAAACGTATTCCTAATGAAAAGGAAGTACTATAATCATTTGTAGTTTGCTTAGCTACTTTAAATGCTAATTTGTCGTAAATCGTTTTCATAATTTTATCATTTAATAAATACTTGTCCTATATTAAAACGGTTATGTTTTATCTTTTTAAAGATTCGTTCTACAAATATATGTTATTTTGTTTAACTTTTATAATAAAAAATTAAACAATTGTAAATTTTTATTTTTTATGTCAATATTTCATGTGGTTCAAGGTGATTACTGACAGTCTGTCCGAGTATGTCAATTGGCAAACTCTTTGATAAAAGGAGGTTATCAAAATTGAAATAAAATGTCTGAGGAAAAAGAAATAAATCAA
The DNA here is from genome assembly GCA_947375085.1 of Flavobacteriales bacterium. The sequence goes on along the minus strand of CANCEQ010000051.1, from coordinate 5,417 downwards.
GAGCAAGAACTTCCTGTAAGTGAAACAGAAGTAAAAACAGAAGAAACAACAGTTGATTCAACTGAAGCAACTACAGAAGAAGCTCCTGTTGAATTGACTTGGGAAGAAAAATACGAAGAAATGAATGATAAATTTATTCGTTTGTATGCAGAGTTTGATAACTATCGTAGAAGAACGAATAAAGAAAGAATTGAATTAATCGGTTCTGCAAGTGCAGGAGTTATTAAAGATATGATTCCAATTTTAGATGATTTTGATCGTGCATTAGCTAATAATGAAAAATCAGATGATATTGCTGCAGTGAAAGAGGGGTTCGTTTTAGTTTCTTCTAAATTTAGAGCAATTCTTGAAGGAAAAGGTTTAAAACAATTAAAAGCAAAAGGTGAACCATTTGACAGTGAGGTTCATGAGGCAATAGCAAATATTCCAGCACCACATAAAAAACTAGTTGGTAAAGTAGTGGATGATGTTGAGAAAGGATATTTATTGAATGACAAAGTTGTTCGTTTTGCTAAAGTTGTAGTAGGTCAATAAGACTTTAAATAAGATAAAATGAGTCAGAAAAGAGATTTTTATGAAGTATTAGGTGTTTCTAGAAGCGCTAATGAATCTGAAATAAAAAAAGCATATCGTAAAATGGCATTAAAATATCATCCAGATAAAAATCCGGATGATAAGGCTTCTGAAGATAAATTTAAGGAAGCAGCTGAAGCATACGAAGTGTTAAGTGATTCTGATAAACGTGCACGTTACGACCGTTTTGGTCACGCAGGAATGGGTGGCGCAGCAGGCGGAGGTCGAGGTGGCATGGATATGGATGATATTTTCTCTCAATTTGGAGATGTTTTTGGTGGTGCTTTTGGAGGAGGAAGTTTTGGTGGAAGCCGAGGTGGAGGTTCTCAAAGAGCTAGAGGAACGAATCTTCGAGTGAAAATGAAAATGACATTGGAAGAAATTGCTGAAGGTGTTACTAAAAAGATTAAAGTTAATAAGTTAGTGAATGCTGACGGTGTGACTTATAAATCATGTTCAACATGTAATGGATCTGGAAGGGTTACTAGAGTTGCTCAAACTTTTTTAGGAGCAATGCAAACTCAGTCAACTTGTCATGTTTGTCAAGGTGCAGGAAAAATGATTGATCATCGTCCTTCAGATTCAGATGCACAAGGATTAAAACGTCAAGAAGAAGTGATTGAGGTTAAAATTCCTGCAGGTGTTGAAGATGGAATGCAATTAAGTGTTTCTGGAAAAGGAAATGCCGGACCATTCGATGGTATACCTGGAGATTTAATTGTTGTGATTGAAGAAATTGCTCATGATGAATTAAGACGTGAAGGTGAAAACTTACATTACGAAGCATTTGTGAATTTTGTAGATGCCGTTTTAGGAGAGTCTATTGAAGTTCCAACAGTGAATGGAAAAGCTAAAATTAAAATTGAACCAGGAACTCAAAGTGGAAAAATGTTACGTTTAAGAGGTAAAGGGTTGCCAATTTTACAACGTCATGGACAAGGAGATTTATTGATTCATATAAATGTTTGGACTCCTAAAAAGGTTTCAAAAGAAGAAAGAGAAATTCTTGAGAAATTAAAAACAAGTGAAAATTTTATTCCGAATCCAGAAGGAGATGAAAAAGGTTTCTTTCAAAGGGTGAAAGATATGTTTCAATAAGAACAGATAAATTATATTTTAAGGCTTTGTGTTATTTACAAAGCCTTTTTTTTGTAATCTTGTTTTAAAAATAAAAAATATGTTTTTATCACTAGGGAAAAAGGGAAGAAAAGATATTTCTCATTTTCTCTTTACATTAGGGATTGTAATTGCTTCTTTTGCATTGATAGGTTATATTCCAATTACACTCGCTTTAAATTATTTATCGAAAGAAGGTGTTGTTATATCTGAAGTTTCCGATTTGCAAAAATATTTGGGGTTAAATCTCTTTTTTGTATTTTTACTTGTTCCCTTCATAGCAGGGTTTATATTTCTCTTAGCATCTGTAAAATGGATTCATGATAGGGAGTTAATCTCTGTCTTCACTTCTCGAATGAGATTTGATTGGAGGCGTTTTATTTTTAGTTTTTTATTATGGGGTGGAGTAATGCTTTTGTTTTTTGTTATTTCAATCTTTGTTGGATATCCTATTTCTTTTAATTTTCATTTAGAAACGTTTATTCCTCTTGTTCTAATTTCATTTTTCATTTTACCAATTCAAACAACTTTTGAAGAGTTGTTTTTTAGAGGGTATTTGTTTCAAGCAGTAGGTTTGCTTTTTAAAAGAGGGTGGGTAAGTGTTTTTATCACAGGTGTTTTGTTTGGTTTGATGCATGGTTCGAATCCTGAAGTTGATAAAATAGGCGCTATTCTTTTGATTTTTTATATTTTAAATGGAATTTTTTTAGGGATTGTGGTTCTCATGGATGATGGTTTAGAATTATCAATGGGCTATCATGCTGTAAATAATATTTTTGCAGCTCTAGTAGTGACAAATGATTGGCAGGCTTTTCATACCGATGCTTTATTTATAGATAAAACACCTCCTGAGTTTGGATTTGAAAATATATTAACACTTCTTGTAATTCAACCTTTGTTTTTATTTATTTTTTCTAAAAAATATAAATGGACGAATTGGAAATCGAAATTGTTAGATAGAAGTATTTGAAATGAGATTTATTTTATTGTTTATATTTTTTGTTTTTTCTTTTTTTCTGATTTCTCAAGAATCAGAAATTACTTTGGACTCTGTAGTAGTAACCGCTTTTAAAAATCAAAAATTAACAGAATCCTCTTTAAATATAACGACTTTAAAAATTGATAGTTTAGCTCGAAATGGGAATTTTAATTTGACAGATTTAGTTGCTAAATCCCCTGGTATTTCTATGTTGTCGACAGGTGTTGCAATTTCAAAACCTGTAATCAGAGGTCTTTATGGGAATCGTGTTTTAGTATTAATGTCTGGATTGAAATTTGATAATCAACAATGGCAAGAAGAGCATGGCTTAGGTTTGTCTGATTTAGGGGTGTCTAGGGTTGAAATTATTAAAGGTCCAATGAGTGTTTTGTATGGTACAGAAGCTCTTGGAGGAGTTTTAAATGTGATTGAAGAAGAAAAGTCTCTTTTAAACGTAAAGATGATTGATTACGGTTTAAAGTTTAATTCTAATACGTTAGGTGAATCATTTCAGTTGGGAGTGAAATCAAACAAGGGTAATAATTGGTACAGGGTAAGAGTAGGAATTGAAAATAATGGGGACTATTCTGATGGAAATAATAAACGAGTATTAAATAGTCGTTTCGATGGTTATCAATTAAAATCAACTTACGGTTTTCAAAAAAAAAAATGGACGAGTATAAATAATTATATGGGCACCTTTAATCGTTTTGGATTCATATTTAGTGATGTGTATTCTTTTGTCAATCCAGACGAGAGGTGGAGTAGGAGATTAAATGAAAATCCTTGTCATTTGGTTCTTTTGAATGCTTTAGCTTCTGAAAATAAATTTCATTTAAAACAAAACTCTAATTTATTTGTGAATTTAGGTATTCAATCAAATAAAAGAATGGAAAATGAGGGTGGAGGAGCGATTAGTTTGGATTTGCACCTAATTACATTTCAATATCTTGTGAAATGGGAGAAAAAATTAAATTCGGTGAATAAATTAATTTTATCAGATTTAGGTTCGATAGAGAATAACACGAATTATGGTGCTAGAAAAATTATTCCAGATGCTAATTTAGCAGAAAATAATTTTTCAATTTATTTAGAATCAAAATACCATTCAAAGTTTGTTTTCGAAAATGGAGTAGGTGTTGGAAAGAAGTGGATTCAAACTTTCTTGACTAATACGGTAAATACAGCAGAAAAAGAAATTGGTACTTTTTTTAAAAAATCACTTTTTTATAATATTTTTTCGGGGATTGCTTTTAATCCGACTAATCAATTTAACTTAAAGTTTAATATTTCGACTGGAGTGAGAGTTCCTAATTTAGCAGAGCTTTCATCGAATGGATTGCATGAGGGGATTTTTACATATGAAATTGGAAATCCGTTATTGAAAAATGAACAAAATATAACTGGTAATTTGATTTTAAATTATAAGAAGAGATGGTTAGATTTCGGTTTGACACCTTTTTATAATTATTTTAAAAATTACGTTTATTTAAATCCTTCAAATGAAAAATGGTTTGGTTTTCCAGTTTATAAGTATCAACAAGAAAATGCATTTCAATATGGAAGTGAAATTCATTTAGGGTTAAATTTAGCAAAGCAATGTAAGGTAAGTATTGATTATTCTGGAATGATTAGTCGAACAATTAAAAATGAAAATCTAGCTTATACTCCAGCTCAAAAAATAGCAACAATGATCAATTATCTTTTTTATCATAAAAAAGTAAATCCAATTCAGTTTTACGTCCAATCTGATTTTTATTTTGCTCAAAACAAAGTAGCTGCTAACGAATTAAAGACTCCTAAGTATTGTATTGTGAATTCTGGTATATCAAAAACTTTTCAAGCAAGTAAAATGAGTTTAATTTCATCGATTTCGGTTAATAATCTTTTTAATAATGCTTACTATGATCATTTGTCACGATTTAAAAATTATGGATTGTTGAATATTGGTAGAAATATTTCAATAAATTTGAGGATTAAACTAAATGAACAAACTACAAAAAAAGATGAAAAAAAGAATTAAATTATTTGTGTTATTCGTAAGTGTATTTGCAATTTTTTCTTGTGAGAAAGATGCAGGTAAACTTCCTGGGATTAGTTTTAAAACAGGAGGGTCTTATATAAGTTCGGATGTAACTTTAGATAAAGGTAGTAATGTCACAATTGGTATTAATGCTTCTAAATCTGAGAAAAGAGATGTGTTAAAAAAATTGAATATTTCCAAGAGAGTAAATGGAGGAGGGGCTATTTCTATTATTGATAAAGTTTTGAATTCAAGTGAAGAAGATAATTTATCGTATGATTACACAGATGTGTTAGATACGATTTCAGGACAAGTTTCAAAATATACTTTTACGGTAACAAATAGAGATGGTTTGGTGAATCAAGTTTCATTATCGATAACAACTAAATAATAAATTAATTTAAAATCTATGCAAGCAGAAATAATTTCAATTGGAGATGAATTATTAATTGGTCAAACGATTAATACAAATGCTTCGTGGATAGGAAAAGAATTATCTCAATTAGGTATTTCAGTAAAAAGATGTACAACAATTTCTGATAACAAAAGTGAAATTTTAGAATCGATAGATATAGCATTAAAAAGGTCTGAATTAGTTTTCGTTACAGGCGGTTTAGGTCCTACAAAAGATGATATTACGAAACATACTTTGTGTGAATATTTTGATACTGAATTAGAAATTAATCAAATCGTTTTAGATCGAATTACAAAATATTTCACTGATCG
>CANCEQ010000050.1 GCA_947375085.1 Flavobacteriales bacterium | reverse complement strand
ATACAATGAAGTTTAAATTCAATGGTTGAAGATAAAATAATTCTTGGAATTGACCCCGGAACAAATGTATTAGGTTACGGATTAATTCATATTAAAGGTAAGAAATTATCTTTAATAAATTTTGGTGTCATTCAATTGAGTAAACTTCCAACACATCCCGATAAATTAAAAAAGATTTTTGAAAGACTTGATGCTGTTATAAAAGAGTATCGTCCTGATGAAATGGCAATTGAAGCACCATTCTTTGGTCAAAATGTTCAATCTATGTTAAAATTGGGAAGGGCGCAAGGAGTTGCGATTGCAGCTTCGTTGAGTAATAATGTCCCTTTTGAAGAGTACACGCCAAGAAGAATAAAACAAGCAGTTACTGGAAATGGAAATGCTTCAAAAGAGCAAGTGGCAGCTATGTTACAAACACTATTGAGTTTTACTGATATGCCTAAATATTTAGATGCAACGGATGGTTTAGCTGTCGCTGTCTGTCACCATTTCTCAAAAGGAGTAGGGGAGCATAATAAAACAAAAGGAAATAAATGGGAATCTTTTTTAAAAGAAAATCCTGAAAGAAAATTGAGAGGATAGATGTCTAAAATTACAAGTAAAAAGAATAATATTTTCAAGGATTTTTTAGAGTCTGAGAGAGTAGGAGGGAATTTGTTAATTTTTGCAACCATTTTGTCTTTACTTTTGACGAATGTGTTTATTGGAGAAAATTTTTCAAAGATTTGGCATATTTCTTTTGGACATTTTTCGATAGAGCATATTGTAAATGATGGTTTAATGACCATTTTTTTCCTTTTGGTTGGATTGGAACTAGAAAGGGAAATTTATGTTGGTGAACTTTCTAATATTAAAAAAGCGCTTTTACCAATAATTGCTGCAATTGGAGGAATGTTTGCGCCTGCAGTTATTCATTTTTGTTTTAATTATGGAACTAGTACAGTTTCTGGAGCGGGTATTCCTACAGCTACAGATATTGCATTTTCATTGGCTATATTATCACTATTTAGCAAGAAGGTACCAAATTCTTTAAAAATCTTTTTAACCGCACTAGCAATCGCTGATGATTTAGGAGCAATATTTGTCATTGCTATTTTCTATACTAAAACTATTTCTTGGTTTTATTTGATAGGTTCTTTACTTGTATTTGCTATTTTATTAGTAATGAATAGATTAAAAGTAAAAAGAATAGAAGTGTATTTGTTAGTTGGAGCAATTATGTGGGGTTTGATGCTTAATTCAGGAATACATGCAACAATAACAGGGGTAATGTTAGCCTTTGCTATACCTTTTACAAAAGAGCAGAATATCTCAATTTCTTTACAAGAAAAGTTACACAAACCAGTAGCAATGTTTATTCTACCAATTTTTGCTTTAGTGAATACAAGTATTTATTTAGGAGAAGATCTATTTTCTCATTTGCTATCCAACAATAATTATGGAATTTTCTTCGGTTTGGTATTTGGAAAACCAATAGGAATCTTGCTTTTTACTTCGATTGCAGTGTTATTGAATATCTCCAAATTACCTGGTGATTTAAAGTGGACACATATTGTCGGAGCTAGTTTTTTTGCGGGTATCGGATTTACGATGTCAATTTTTGTATCAGGTTTGGCTTTTGATGATACGATTTTGATTCAATTTTCACAGATAACCGTTTTGATTTCTTCACTGGTTGCAGTGATTTTAGGCTCAGTTTGGTTTCGTTATTTTGTAAAGTGATTTTATTTAGAAGATAATTCAGTTAATTCCCTATTCACTGAATCGATAATTTGAGACTGTATCTCCACCATTACTTTTTGTTTTGATACATAGTAAGTCATTGAAGAATTGAATCGAGCCGTATCTATATTGTATTTATCAAAAATGAGTTTACTTGATTTATTAACCGTTTTATACGATTGTTGAATTGTAGGATATTTTGTTTGTATGTGAGATTCAAGAACAGTTAAATCTTTTAAAAGCATTACAAATGTATCTTTTGGAATAATGTTTTTAGGTTCACTAACTGTTTGTAATTCAGTAGTGCAACTAAATGTAAGTAAGGTAGTAAAAAGATATATTCTTCTCATCTACGAGTAAACAAAAGTCTAGATCCAGAACCGTTTTCTACTATTTGACCATTAGAGTATACCAATTTACCATTTACAAATGTTTTTTCAATAGTATGGTTAAAGTGGTTTCCTTCAAAAGGAGACCAACCGCATTTACTCAATATATTTTCTTTAGAAACAGTAATTCCTTCAGAAGGATTTACAATCACTAAATCAGCGTGATATCCTTCACGAATAAATCCTCTTTCTTCAATTTTAAAAAGTATAGCAGGGGAATGTGCCATTTTTTCCACTACTTTTTCTATTGAAATTTTACCTTCCTTTACTTTTTCAAGCATTGCTAATAATGCATGTTGAACTAATGGTCCACCAGATGGCGCTTTAAAATACGATTGATTTTTTTCTTCAATTGTATGAGGAGCATGATCGGTTGCAATGACATCAATTCTGTCTTCTAATAATGCTTTCCAGATTGCTTCTCGGTCAGTTCCAGATTTTACAGCAGGATTCCATTTAATGAAATTACCTTTTGTTTTATAATCTTCATCAGAAAACCATAAGTGGTGAACGCAGGCCTCTGCAGTAATTAATTTTTGTTCTAGAGGAAGAGTGTTATCAAATAAGGCGATTTCTTTTTCAGTTGAGATATGAAGAATATGTAAACGTGTATCATATTTTTTTGCTAGCTCAACAGCCATCGAAGAAGATTTATAACAAGCATCTGCATTTCTAATAATTGGATGACATTCTACAGGAACGTCCTCACCATATTTCTCTCTATAAATTTTAATATTTGCTTGAATCGTTGCTTCATCTTCACAATGAGTAGCTATTAGAATTGGTGGGACTTTAGAAAATAAGTTCGTTAACGTTTTTTCATTGTCTACTAGCATATTACCTGTAGATGAACCCATAAATATTTTTACACCACAAACATTTCTTTCATTTGTTTTTAAAACTTCTTCAATGTTATCATTGGAAGCTCCCATAAAAAAGGAATAATTCGCAATTGAATTTTGTGCTGCAATTTGATATTTATCTTCTAATAAGCTCTGAGTTAATGTATTTGGAACAGTATTGGGCATTTCCATAAAGGAAGTGATTCCACCTGCTACAGCAGCACGAGATTCAGTTTTAATTTCAGCTTTATGAGTTAATCCAGGTTCTCTAAAATGTACTTGATCATCGATACAACCTGGTAGAATGTATTTACCTTCTAGGTTCAATTCTTCAATTTTATAATCTACAGAAATAGAAGGTGCGATTTTTTCTATTCTTCCGTTTTTAATCAAAATGTCGGCAACAAACTGTTTTCCTTCATTTATTATTGTTCCTGATTTTAATAAAATTGAATTACTCATAATTTCATATTGCGCATTTTCCAAACTCCAAAAAATGCTTCTTTAAAGATTCCTGAATTCATTTTAGAAATTCCATACAATCTATCAACAAATGTAATTGGAACTTCAGTTATTTTAAAGCCATGTTTTAAAGCTGCGTATTTCATACAAATTTGAAAAGCATATCCTTTAAAAGTAACAGCATCTAAATTTATTTTTTCTAAAACTTCTCTTTTATAACATTTAAAACCTGCCGTTGTATCTTTGATACCAATCATTAAAATGATACGAACGTAAACACTCGCGAAATAAGACATTAAAATTCTTTTTAAAGGCCAATTTCTTACTTTACCACCTTTACAATAACGTGAACCAATACTTACATCAGCTCCGTTCATTGCGCACGCTGTATACAGTCGAATTAAATCATCCGGATTATGAGAAAAGTCACAATCCATTTCGAAAATATATTCGTATTTATGGAGTATTGCCCATTTAAAACCGTGTATGTAAGCTGTGCCTAGACCTAGTTTTCCTTTTCTAGTTTCTAAATGAATTTTACCTGGGAATTCAGATTGTAGTTTTTTAATTATTTCACCTGTTTTATCAGGAGATGAATCGTCAACAAATAAAACGTGATATTCTTTTTCAAAAGACATTACCTTTCGAATCATATTTTCAACGTTTTCTTCTTCGTTGTATGTTGGTATAATAACAATTGAATCTGACATTCTATATGAATTGTTTCGCTAAATTAAATATTATTAATCAATCTAAAAATCAATCGTTTGAATAATTGAATATAAATTCAAATAATAATGTTTTTTTAACAAATTACGATTTAGTAAACACTTCATTTACAGCATCTGAAATCAAATCTGACTCATAGCCTTTTGATTGTAAAAATCGAAAGGTTTTTGCTTTTTTATCCCAAAAGTCACCTTTTTTTAATTGAAGTTCGTTTTTCTTTTTATTTGCTAGATGAAGTAATGTTTCCCAGTATTGATCTAAATCAATTTCTTTTAATCCTTTTTGGATGGAATAATTTGAGATGTGTTTTTGTTTGAGGTGACTTGTGATTTTGATTCTTCCCCACTTTTTTATTCTAAATTTACCTGAGACAAAAGCTTCGGCAAAACGTTGCTCATCAATAAATTTATTTGAAATTAAGTCGGCAATTAATTGATTTCTTTGTTCTTCAGGAAATTTCCAGGTAATTAATTTTTGCTCTATCTCAAACTGACATCTTTCTTGATATGCGCATAATGCCTCAAGTTTGGCTTTTGCTTCTAAGAAAGAAAGTGTTGATTCTTGCATTTTTTCAGATAGGATTCTGATCTAAAGGGATTTAATAAAATGAAGATGTTGGACAAATTATGGTCCAACATCTATCATTTAATTTATTCAAAGAGTTATTTCTTCGTTGTTTTTATTTACAAACTTGTATTCTAGTAGGTTATTATCAGTTATACCTCTTACAGGAATCCATTTTTTGTATTTCCATAACCATTTCATTTGTCTTGAGAAAGTACCGTTTTTAAAATAAGCTTCTAAATAGGGATGTACTAAAAGACTTACATTTTTTTCTTGACGTTCCTTAACTAAATAATTAAGATTACTTTCAATTTCTTCAGCATACAAAATAGATGCTTGAACTTCACCTGTACCGTTACAAGTAGGGCAAGCTTCTGAAGTATTTATATCGGTCTCAGGACGAACTCTTTGTCTTGTGATTTCAACAACACCGAATTTTGAAGGAGGTAAAACATTGTGTTTTGCTCTATCAGAAGTCATATGCTCCTTTATTTTTTCATAAAGTTGCTTGTTGTTTTCACGATCGTGCATATCAATGAAGTCAATACAGATGATTCCACCCATATCTCGTAATTGCAATACACGAGCAATTTCTTCTGCGGCTTCAAGATTTGTTGAAAGTGCATTACTTTCTTGTCCTTCAGCTCCTTTTCTATTCCCACTATTCACGTCGATAACGTGCATAGCTTCAGTGTGTTCAATAATTAAATATCCTCCACTTGCTAAAGGTACTTTTTTACCGAACAATGTTTTTATTTGTTTTGTAATACCAAATTTTTCAAAAATATTGATTTTACGATCGTGTAATTTCAATATTTTCTCTCTTCCTGGAGCTATGTCAGTAATATATTCACTCATTTCTGTCATTAAAATAACATCGTTGACATGAATATTAGAAAAATCTGCATTCAATAAATCTCTTAATATTGAAGAAGTTTTATCTAGTTCACCTAATACTCTCTTAGGAGGTGTAGCCGTTTTTAAATTAGCATACATAAACTTCCATTTTTCAAGCAAGTTTTTTAAATCTTGATCAAGAAGTTCTACTTTTTTATTTTCAGCTACTGTTCGAATAATAACACCAAAATTCTTTGGCTTTATATTATTCATTAATGTTTTTAAACGATTCCTTTCTTCAGGATCTTTTATTTTTTGAGAGATCGAAATTTTATCTGAAAATGGCACCAAAACTAGGTAACGTCCTGCAAGTGTTATTTCAGCACTTAAACGCGGACCTTTACTTGAAATAGGTTCTTTAGCTACCTGCACCAATATAGGAGCAGAGGAAGAAACAATTTCATTGATTTTACCGTCTTTTGGAATATCTTTTTCAGCTTTAAAATAAAGAAGATCTGCTACGCTCTGCCTACCATGCAAAGTGTCACGAGTGAACTTATTTAAAGAGTTGAATTGTGGACCAAGATCTAAATAATGCAAGAAAGCATCTTTTTCAAAACCTACATCTACAAACGCAGCATTAAGACTAGGTACAACCTTCCTTACTTTGCCAAGGTAAATATCACCTACTGCAAATTCAGTATTGCCCTTTTCTTCTTGCAACTCAATAAGTTTTCCGTCACGTAACAAGGCAAGCCAAATACCATTAGGTCTGGCATCGACTACTAGTTCTAAACTCACGAAAGACTGTATTTAATTAAAATGTTAGAAAACAGAAAAAACTTAGCAAGCAATTGCTCACTAAGTTTCAAACTTTGAGTAACCTACTGATTACTTTTTCTTTTTGTGACGATTTTTTCTAAGACGTTTTTTACGTTTGTGAGTCGCCATTTTGTGACCTTTTCTTTTTTTACCGCTTGGCATAATTGTATATTTTTAATTGATTAAACTCTAATTAACTTCTTGAAAGTCAGTACCGGAAAAGTACCGTTATGAATTTCAAGAGTGCGAAAGTAGTAAATTTAATCGGATAAATTGCAATGGCTTATTAAAAACCAGTGATTATTTTACTTTTACACTAGTTTTAACCTCGTCAACAAACGTTTTAGCTGGTTTGAATGAAGGAATGTTGTGTGCAGGAATAATGATTGTAGTGTTTTTTGAAATGTTTCTTCCTGTTTTTTCAGCTCTTTCTTTAACGATAAAACTTCCAAATCCTCTCAAGTAAACATTTTCTCCTTTTGATAAAGAAGCTTTAATAGAGTTCATGAACGCTTCAACAGCTTTTAAAGCTTCTACTCTTTCTAATCCTGTTTCTACTGCGATGTCTGCAACGATGTCAGCTTTTGTCATTTTTGTTTGTATTTATTATTTATATCAACTTTTTGATTTTCAGGGTGCAAAAGTATAGCTCTAAAAGTTATATTTTTGCATTTTATTAAAATAATTTTAAAAAAAATGCCTTAATGACTGATTTTCACCGATTAATAACGGAATGGTATAGATTAAACAAGCGTGATTTACCTTGGAGAAATACCAATAATCCATATTTTATATGGTTGTCTGAAATAATTTTACAACAAACTCGAGTCGCTCAAGGTTTAAGTTATTATTTAAAATTTATAGAACATTATCCAACTATTGAGGATCTTGCAAATGCTTCAGAACAAGATGTTTTGAATGATTGGCAAGGGCTAGGGTATTATAGTCGGGCGAGGAATTTACATTCGACAGCTAAAATTATTTCTTTTGAATTCGGAGGTGTTTTTCCTGATAAACATGAGCAAATACTTAAGTTAAAAGGGGTAGGGGAGTATACGGCGGCAGCTATTTCGTCTTTTAGTTTTAATTTGCCATTTTCTGTTGTAGATGGAAATGTTTACAGAGTTTTAAGTCGTGTTTTTGATATTGATTTACCAATTGATTCGTTAGAAGGGAAAAAGTATTTTTCGAAATTAGCTCAGGAGCTTTTGTCAATAGAAAACCCAGCAATTCATAATCAGGCAATTATGGAGTTTGGAGCTATTCAGTGTTTGCCTTCTAATCCTAATTGCGAAATTTGCCCACTAAATGATAAATGTTTAGCTTTTGGTGCAGGAACGATTGATGTAAGACCGATAAAGTCTAAAAAAACAAAAGTGCGTAATAGGTATTTTCATTATATGATTTTTCATAAGGGAAATAAAACAATCCTTGAAAAAAGAAAAGAGAAAGATATTTGGCAGCATTTGTATCAATTTCCTTTGATAGAGACTGAAACTGAGAAAACTTTTTCTGAAATGAAATTATTGTTTAAGGAAAAGTTAGGTTTTGAACCTGTTGATTTTAGTAAGCAAGAAGTTCATATTTTATCCCATCAGAAAATTTATGCTCACTTTTATATTTTTAATGCTTTCCCTCAAAAAAACAAAGTAGAGTTTATTGAAATCAATCTAGAGCAAATTCAAGATTATCCACTTCCTCGTTTGATAGATCGCTATTTGGAGACTTTTGTTTTTTAGGTTTGAGTACTTAAAATCTTATAATTTAATTATATTTGTATTAAATCAAATCAGAATGGCAGGAAGTGTTAATAAAGTAATTCTTATTGGGAATTTAGGGAAAGACCCAGAAGTTAGAAGGTTAGAAAATGGTTCAATGGTAGCTACTTTTTCAATTGCTACTTCTGAAGTTTACACAGATAAAGTTTCTGGTGAGAAAAAAGAAATTACTGATTGGCACGATGTAGTCGTTTGGCGAAGACTCGCTGAAATTACTGAGAAATACGTAAAAAAAGGCTACAAGGTTTATGTTGAAGGAAGATTGAAAAAAAGATCTTGGCAAGATAAAGAAGGTGTAACTCGTTATACAACTGAGGTGATTGCTGATACAATGAATATTTTATCTCGACCTGAAGGAGGAGAAAGATCTACATCTTACAGTGCTCCTTATTCTCAAGATGGTGTTCCGACTGCTCCATCTAAGATTGATGAGTTATTGAGTCCTGATAAAGATGATCTGCCATTTTAATTTTTAAATTCTTCTGTTTACAACATGAATTCGTCAGATCCCTTTATTGTAAGTCAATCAGCTAAAATTATTGAGGCTGGGTTTAATTTTTCAAGTGTATTAATCTCATTTATTATTTTATTTGTTTTACTTGTTTGTTCTGCTTTGATTTCAGGAGCAGAAGCAGCTTTTTTCTCACTTAGTCCAATTGAAAAAGATGAATTGAAAAGCGACAACTCAAAAGCTGGTGTATTGGTAAGTAAATTGTTAGATATACCAAAGCAATTATTAGCTACAATTTTAATTACGAATAACTTTTTAAATGTTGCTATAGTAATAGTTTCGAGTTCTATTTTGGCTGAGTTTTTTGATTCTAGTGGTGAAGTAAGTGAAACAATGCGATTTATTATTGAAGTTTTTGTCATCACTCTTGTTTTACTTATTATTTGTGAAGTTATTCCTAAGATTTATGCTACTAAAAATGCATTATCTTTTTCTAAGTTAATGGCTTTACCTTTAAATTTTTTTAATGGGATGCCTCCATTTTCTTGGCTGAAGACGGGGTTGGTAAACGGATCTAATATTATTCATAAATACGCTAAGAAAAAAGGTGTTAAAATATCTTCAGATGAATTAGAACAAGCTCTAGCACTTACTAAAGAAGAAAATGTTTCTGAAGGTGAGCATAAAATTTTAGAGGGTATAGTGAAATTTGGAAATACAGATGTTCGACAAATTATGAAATTTAGAATGGATGTCGATGCTCTTTCTGACGATTTGAATTTCATAAAAGTAATTGAGCTTATTTTAGAGTATGGATATTCTAGAATACCCGTTTTTTCGGGAACTTTTGATAATGTAATAGGTATTTTGTTTATTAAAGATTTGTTGCCTCATTTAGAAAATGATGAAAATTTTGATTGGAAATCTTTATTAAGAAAACCATTCTTTGTTCCTGAAAATAAGAAGATTGATGATTTGTTAAAAGAATTTCAATCTAAAAAGGTTCATATGGCTATTGTTGTAGATGAATACGGAGGAGCAAGTGGAGTTGTTACTTTGGAGGACGTGTTGGAAGAAATTGTAGGGGATATTACTGATGAATTTGATGATGATGAAGTTTCTTTTAAGAAAGTTGATGATTCAACTTATTTATTTGAAGGAAGAACCGCTTTGATTGATTTTTATAAAATTTTAGAAATCGAAGGAAAAGATTTTGAAAGTATTAAAGGAGAGTCAGATACATTAGGAGGTTTTATCGTAGAAAACGCAGGTAGAATATTAAAAAATAATGAGTTTTTTATTTGTGGAGACTTTAAATTGATAGTAGCTTCTTCAGATAAGAAAAGAATTAAAATGGTGAAAGTGGTATTAATACCTTCTGGTAATGATGATGATAATTAATTGTATATGAAGTTTATAGCGATATTGGTAGTGAGTTTATTAGTTTTTTCATGTGGAGGAGATGATGTTTTAATTCCTAAACCGCCAACATATTTAAGATTAAATTTACCTAAACATTCTTATCAATTGTTTAATGATAATTGTCCTTATACTTTTGAAATTTCAAAGGCTTATACCGTTGAAAAGGTCGTAGAACAAAATAAAGAAACGTGTCATAAAGAAATAAAATTAGGAGAATTAAATGGTGTTATCCATTTTTCATATATCGATATGATTGAGCCTTTATCTCGTTATGTTAATTATTCTAACGATAAAGTAGATGAGCATAAAATTAAAGCAAGTTCGATTGAAGACACTAAAATCATTCGTTCAAAAGATAAAGTTTTTGGTACATTTTTCGAATTAAAAGGTGATGTTGCTACTCCTTTTCAATTTTATTTAACTGATTCAACAAAACGTTTTGTAAGTGGTGTTGTATATTTTAATAGTGTTCCAAATTACGATTCATTGAAACCAAGTTTAGATTATTTAAAAGTAGACTTAATGAAATTGGTTCATACGTTTAAGTGGAAGTGAGATGGGTGAAATTGCTTACCTGAGTATTGGAAGTAATCAAGGGGATAGATTAAAGAATATTTCGAAATCTATTCGTTTAATTAATGATGATATAGGTGAAATTATAAAAGTTTCTTCTATTTATGAAAATCCTCCTATTGGTTTTGATGCAGAAATGAATTTTTATAATTTATGCATTGCAGTTGAAACTAATTATACTCCTCAAGTGATCTTAACTAAACTAAAAAATATAGAATTGTTAATAGGACGAACTGTTAAGTCAGTTAATGGAATATATTCTTCTAGATGTATTGATATTGATATTGTGTTAATTGGAACTTTAATTTTTAAAACAGAATTGCTTAGTATACCCCATATTGAGTTTCGAAATAGAAGTTTTGTATTAACACCTCTCTTTGAAATAGCAAGTTCGATAATTGATCCTGAAACAGGCAAGCCAATTTCATTTCTGTTGGATAATTGTAAAGATAAAAGTGAGTTAATTCAACTTGATTTCAAAGTAGAGTTGAAATGAAAGTATATATTATTCAATTTTATTGTGTTTTATAATTAAAATGTTTAATATTGCGACCAAATTATGTTAGATATTACAACTAGTACAAATATGAAAAAACAAACTATCAAAGGATTAGCATTTATTGTTGCTGCTGGTACAATGGCGACAAGCTGTGATTTAATCAAAGATTTATCTTATGAAGTGACACCTAAAGTTTTAGAAATGCACGGTGATTCTGTAAGAGTAAGTGTTGATGTTCAGTTTCCTGCTAAAGGAATAAGAAAAAAAGTTTCTGCTGAAATTACTCCAATGATAGGTAGTACAGCTTTAAAATCTATTTTAGTTCAAGGAGAGAAAGTTACAGGAAATGGTAATGTTATTCAATTCAAACCTGGAGGAAAAGTAACTTATTCTGATGTTATTGCATACAAACCAGAATTTGAGGAAACACAATTAAAAGTAACAGGTTCTTTTTCTAAAGGTGGTAAAGTAAAAGGTGCTATTCCAGAAAAAACGATTGCTCAAGGAACAATTGTTACTCCTTTGTTAGTTAACAAAGATTTCAAAGTTATTTTAGAGAAAGATGCTTTCACTAGAGTTACTGAAAAAGGATTTACTGCTCAAATTAACTTTGATAAAGGTAAATCAATTGTAAAACCAACTGAATTAAAAGAAAAAGATATAGCTGATTTAAAAGTTTGGTTAGCTGCTGCTAATTCAAACCCTAAAATCACAATTAAATCTATTAGTGTAGTTGGATATGCTTCACCTGAAGGAGAAGTTGGTTCAAACGATACTTTATCTAATGAACGTGCTACTGCTGCTAAAGCTGCTGTTTTAGGTGTTGCTTTAGGTGCTAAAAATGATAAAATCAAAACTGAAATGTTTTCTTTAGCGGGAAGAGGTGAGGATTTTGATGGATTCAAAAAAGAATTAGTTGCTTCTTCAATGAACAATGATGAGAAACAATTAATCATTAGAGTTCTTGAAATGCAAAAAGATCCAGTAACACGTGAAACTGAAATGCGTAATATGGGTAAAACTTTTACTTATTTAGAGCAAAATATTTTCACAAAATTACGTCGTTCTGAAATTCAAGTGACTTACGATAAATTAGGTCATTCTGATGAAGAGTTAAAAGCATTATCTGTTTCTCATCCTGATTCATTAAATATTGAAGAGTTGTTATTCACAGCTACTTTGACAAATGATTTAAATGAAAAATTACGTATCTATCAAATTGCTTCTAAAAACTTTGCGACTGATTATAGAGCGGCAAACAACGTTGGGGCTATTTACTATATGCAAAATAAATTAGATGAAGCGAAAGCTGAATTTGAAAAAGCAAACGGAATTAAAGATAATTCGATTTCTAAAAATAATTTAGCTGCAATAGCTGGTGTAACTGGAGATAGAGAAGGTGCTAAAAAATTGTTAGGTCAAGCTAAAGGTGCAGGTTCAGAAGTTAATTACAACTTAGGTATTTTAAATATTCAAGATGGATTATACAATGATGCAGTTTCTAATTTTGGAGCAGAAAACACTTTCAATAAAGCATTAGCACAATTATTAAGTGCAACTGCAGCAGGAGCTGATATTAAAACATTAGATGGATCTGCTGATAAAGAAAGTGCTCAAGGTTTCTATTTAAAAGCTGTTATCTCTGCTCGTCAAGATAATTTAGATGCTACAATTAGTAACATGAAAAATTCATTCGCTAAAGACGGATCTTTCAAAGCTAAAGCATTAAAAGATAGAGAGTTTTTGAAATATGCTGAAAATCCAAATTTTTCAGGAGCAGTAAAATAATATTAAATATAATTTTATTAAAGTCCCAGCTTTTAGTTGGGACTTTTTTTGTTTTATAAGATTTTAAAACCATTCATAACAATTGGAGTATTCAAAACATAAATTGTATTAATTTTGAAAAAATAAATTGATAATATGACAGATAAAAAAATAGGATTTGGCAAAATATTTTGGCCAAGTTTAGTAGCAGCTTTAATCGTTTCAATAGTTGGGACGATTATATTTTTATTAATTACAGCAGGATTAATTAGTGGTTTATCTGATCTAAAACCTGAACCATTCACGGTTAAAGAAAAAACAGTTTTACACATTACATTAGATGGTCAAATTTCCGAAGTAAGTGATACTAAATTTAATAAATCTCAATTAAGTTTTGAAAATAAAATTGGTTTAAGCGATTTGTTATTTGGTTTTAAAAATGCTGCAGTTGACGATAATATAAAAGGTATTTTCATTGATATAAAAGATGTTTCGTGTGGTTATTCAACGGCAAAAGAATTACGTCAAGCTATTAATGAATTTGAAAAATGTGGCAAATTTGCAATTGCGTATAATTCAGGTGAATATGTTTCACAGAAAGAATATTATATTGCTTCAGCTGCTAATTTAAATTATGGATTCCCAACTACAGCAATGGAGTTTGTAGGTTTAGGAGCTGAACTTATGTTTTTCAAAAAAACGTTAGAAAAGTTAGAAGTTGAAATGCAAGTTATTAGAGGTCGAAATAATGATTTTAAAAGTGCTGTAGAACCATTTTTTAGAGAAGAAATGAGTGATTCTAGTAGAGTTCAAATCGAAAGATATATTACTAGTATGTGGATTGATATTAAATCTGATATTGCACAAGACCGAAAAACATCAGTTGAGGAATTGAATAATATTGCTGAAAATGCAACAATCCATAGAGTTGAAGATGGTGTTAAATATAAATTGATTGATGGTGTTAAATATAGAGATGAAGTAATTGATATATTAAAACAGAAATCAGGAATTGCTTTATCCGAAGATTTAAATTTACAATCGTTTGAGAAATATTCTAAAAAGTTATTTTACGAAGATCAAACTATATCAAAATTAGATGAACCAAACATTGCAGTAATTTTAGCAGAAGGAGAAATTTCAACTGATGGTAACGGGCTTACTTCTAAAGAGATTTGTAAATTATTTCAAGATGTGAGAAAAAACAAAACAATTAAAACGGTTGTTTTTAGAATAAATAGTCCTGGTGGAAGCGCTCTAGCAAGTGATGAAATTTGGAGAGAAGTGAAATTAACCAACAAAAATCAAAAGGTAATCGTATCGATGGGTGACGTTGCTGCATCAGGTGGTTATTATATTGCTGCTCCTGCAACTACTATTTTTGCTGAGCCCACAACTGTTACTGGTTCTATCGGTGTTTTTGGAGTAATACCATTTACAGGTAATTTATTAACTAATAAATTAGGATTAACATTTGACAGGGCTTCAACCAATAAACATTCAGTAATGTCGTTAAATCGTAAATTAACACCAGATGAATTAGGCTTGATTCAGGCTGAAGTAGACCAAATTTATTTACAATTCATGAAGAATGTTTCGGAAGGTAGAAAAATGACCATTCCACAAGTGAATGCAATTGCAAGAGGAAGAGTTTGGACAGGAAGAGATGCTCTTAAAATTGGATTAGTAGATAAATTAGGAGGAATTACTGACGCTTTAAATTATGCTGCTAAAAAAGCAAATATAAAAAATCAGAAGGTTTTATATTATCCATTAAAAGAAGAAGATCCTATTTCTGAATTAATAGAGAAAATTGAAGAAGAAACAAGTTCAAAAACTTCTTCAGAAACAACGATTGAATTGCCAACTGAAATAATGTCTTACTATAAGCAATTAAAGAGTTTAGAGACTTATTCAGGGGTTCAAATGAGATTACCTTATCAAATAGATATTCATTAAAATAATTTAGTTATATAGCATAAAAAAACCGCTTCAAACAAATGAAGCGGTTTTTTTGTAAATTATATTTTTTAATTTCTCGCTAATTCAAGAAACGCATCATAAGAAACAGCTTTTTCATTTAATTGAACTGTATTTTTGAAATATTCAGTAATTTTTTGATCCGCAATCATTTCCAAAATTTGAGTAGATTCCTCTTTCTTAGATAATAATCCAATTGCTGTTTCAGTTAATTCTTTATCTTCTGGAACAGGCATTCCGTATTGTGCGAAGTTACTTTTTAGAATATTTTTTGTGAAATCAATTATTTCTTGATTGTCCAATTTTAAATTATTTGATTTAAAAATAATTCCTTGGATCAATTGCCATTTTAAATTTTTAGCATAACCGTCGTATTCTGCTTCAATTTGTTCTGGTAAAATTGGGTTTTCATTTGATAAACGAATCCAACGTTTTAAGAAAGCATCTGGTAATTCAATTTTTGTATTAGAAATTAAATCTTCAAAAATTGAACGTGATAAAAGACGATCAGAATCACTTACGAACATCTTTTTTAAATCTTCAGCGATTTTCACTTTTAATTCATCTTCAGATTTAATAGCTCCTTCTCCAAATAAACGATCAAATAATTCTTGGCTTAATTCAGCCATTTCCATTCTTTTGATCTCGTTTATTGTTAATTGAAATTTTTCAGAAACATTGGCTAATTCATCTTCTTTGATACCTAACATTGCTGCAGTATCTTTTCCGCCTCTAGAAACTGTTTTAGGATCAACAACGATTTTCTCACCTATAGATTTGCCAGCTAATTCTTTTTTCGTTTTAGCATCTTCAACAAATTCCATTGAGATTGTAGAAGAATGTAAAATCCCACCTTCTAAAATAGATCCATCTTCTTTTAATTCAACGAATTGAGCTAGAATTAAATCTGTATCCCCTACTTTGTCAACGCTAATTAATTTACCATAACGGCGACGTAAATCTTCAATTTGTTTAGCTACTAATGTATCGTCGATATTAACAGTAACATAGTCATATTTTGATTTGTCAGAAATTGAAATATTGATTTCTGGAGAAATACCTATTTCAAATGTAAATTCGAAATCTTCAGGTTTATTAAAGTTTCCTTTAACTGCTACTTTATCGCTAGGTATAGGATTTCCTAAAATTTCGATTTTATTTTCATTGATGAATTTGAATAGACTATCATTAACCAATGTGTTTAATACATCAGTTAAAACTCTATGTCCATGTTTTTGTTGAACTACAGTCATTGGAACGTGACCTGGTCTAAAGCCAGTCATTTTCATACTAGCTCTGTGTTTGTTTAAGCCAGCTTTTACTTTTTCTTGATAATCAGCAGGAACAACTTCTACTTTAAGGATTGCATTTACTGCATCTACATTTTCTCTAGTAACGATCATATTTGTAAATTAAGAAAGGATTCT